>DAOWLV010000280.1 GCA_030643455.1 Candidatus Krumholzibacteriia bacterium
CATCATAAATGCCCACCAGGCCTTCCAGGAAATTAAGCCGCGGCTTAGCCTCGTCCTCGACCGGTCCGGCAGCATGAAAGGGCACTCGGGAATGGATGGTCAGACCCGGATGCAAATCCTGAAAACGGCCGCCCACGACCTGGTCGATCTTGTGGACTTCGGGTCTACCCTCGGTATTGTGAGTTTCAACAATGAAGCCCAAATAGCCGCACCAATGACTCTGCTCGAAATTCTCGACCCCGGACCCCCGGTCCAGGACTCCCGTGAAATGTTGAAGGATGCCATTGATGCCCTGAGCCCGGCCGGTTTGACTTCCATCGGGGCGGGCATAAGAGTAGCTGGAGTTGCGATCCAGGATCCGGATCACCATCCGCCCAAGGCTCTCATCGTTCTTACTGACGGCAGGGAAAATTCCGCGCCTTTCCTGGCCGATCTTGCCAACTTTCCGGAGGATGTCAGGGTATACGCCATCGGCATGGGCATCCCCGAAACCCTCCAGCCCGAACCCCTCATGACCTTCACGGAAAATTCCGGTGGCTATACGGTCATGGCCGATGAACTAGGATCCGACGGAAACAATACCCTTTCAGAGTTCCTTGTTCAGATCCTGGTGGAAATCTCGAATTCCTCCCTCATTCTGGACCCTGCCATGAACATCAAGCCCGGAGTTACGGAAAAATTGACCTTCCCTCTGGGGCAATGGGACTGGGGCGGTGAAATCATCCTCATTCAACCTCCGGGAGCGCCCCTCGAGGTCCGAATTTTTTCACCACGGAACAAAGATCCCTGGACGGACATCCAGACCTGGGAGAGCGACAACCGCCGGGTGATCCGACACCGCATCCTCCTGCCTCCAGATAAGATCAAGGATGAGGTCCATCACAGGGGAGAGTGGCAAGTGGAAGTTTCCCTCCCCGAAAACCGGTTCCGTGAATGGGTTGCCGCAATCGGGGACGATAGTCCGGCGGGCTTAAACCAGGAAGCGGTTCCCTTTACATTGATGATCAGCACCCGGTCGACATTGAGAATGCGGTGCCGGATCAATCAATCCGGGTACGAGCCCGGTGCAACCATGACCCTGTCGGTGAAATTGACCAATGGCGGCATCCCCCACGAGTCACTCCCCGCTCTGGAGGTGATTGTGACCGACCCCGCAGGGAATCCGGATTACCCCAAACCGGAGGTCAAAAAACCTGGAGAGTTCACTTGTTCAATCACGGCTTCGGACCCCGGGATCTATCATTGGAAAATCCGGGCCATGGGCCAGACCGGGAGCAATGAATTCTACCAGCGGGAATGCCGACTGACCGGGGCGGTCTGGCATCCAAGTCCGATCCTCGGCCCACAAATCATTATCCTGCCCCCATCCTGATGGCTAACCAATGCTGAGGGGGCGGGTGAAGTCCTGTCACCCGTCCCATGCAGGATTGAAATGGCCAGGAATCAAGGACCTTCGCCGACCTTTACGTCTGGACCGCCTGAAGGACAATTTGGTCCATTGATACCCATTCTCGTGTTACTCAACGGGCCGTCTGCAATTACCTCGAGTATGACCCGGTGGCCCGGTTCGATTCTTACCATATCCACTTCGAACAAGCCGTCCGGGAAACTCAGTTCGACCCATTTTTCATCAACATCCGAAAGTTCTTCCCTCGTGTTGCTGAAGATCACATAGTCTCCCGGAAACACCATCAGTGTCAGGATTTCATCGTTGTCCATGGTGGACATTAGGCATTGTTCGTTGATGTAGACATCGACATAGTGTTTGCTGCACCCACTCACAAGCAACACGGCCGCCAACAGCACCAAAATAAAAATCGTCGATCGGATGGATTTCATTTTTTCCTCCTCATTGGGCCCTCCCCGGGGCAGGTCATTGCAGACTGTCCGCCTGAGCTTCCTCCTGTCCGGCAGCGGCGGCGATCATCCGGACAAAACGCGGATCTGCAACCAGATCCTGGAGTTCACCTGTAGTCAATATCTCTTCGACCGGGAACCCGTGACGAACCGCCTCGGCCAGGTAACGCAGGGCCGAGACCCGATCGCCGAAGAGTTCGTATGCGTCGCCGATTCTGTAATAAAGTTTGCCATCAATACCGGCCATGGAATCCGCCGCCTCGATCAGATTCATGGTCGTTTCCTTGTCACCGGTCATCGCGTTGAATTCAATTAGATGCCCGATTAGGATGGGATCTTCGGGCGATTGCCTCCATTCCTCCCGGACGATCGCGATGGCCTTCTCGAACTTGGAAACGGAATCAGGCCGTCCACCCTCGGCCCAATAAAGAGCTTTGGCCCAGTTGGCCCAGGTCAGGTAATCGTCTTCCCCGCACCATTCCAACGACAGCTCATAGAAACTTGCGGATTCCTTGAATTTTCCCTCGTGGAAGAGCATCAGGCCGAGGTTGGAACAGGTTAGACAATTGGGCAGCTGCGAGTAGGCCCGTTCGAACAGCTCCCTAGCCCGGGAATAATCCCCTCGGTTGGCGAAGATCGCACCCTGGGTGTTGAGGGAAAAGGCGTCGTCGGGTGCCAGGGTGAGTGTACGGTCGTATTGAAGGAAGGAGGCTTCTTCTTCATCGGTCCAGTAGTAGAAGGTGGCCAAACTTCGTTGGTTTTCGAAGTAGTCCGGGTGGATGGCGATCGCCGACTTCAGGATCTCCTCAGCTTCAACCTGGCGGCCATCTTTCCTGAGGACGCGGGCCAGGATTCCGACGACCCGGGGGTTGTTCGGGGAAAGTTGGTCAGCCGGAAACAAGGAAGCCAATGCCTCGTGTGCATTACCGGATTTCCGCTGGATTTCGCCCAATTCGAACAAGGGCCTCCAGCCCCCATCAGCCACCGTGACTGCCCGACCCAGGTTCTCCATCGCTTGCACATGAAGGGAATCTTCCCCCGTCCGGGAGTACGCCAGCCATTGAGCCTGCCCCAAACCACACCAACCCATACCAAAGTCGGGGGCATCGGTGGTCGTTGCTCCGAAGGCTTCCATGGCCCCTTCGGCATCGCCATCCTGGAGTGCGCCGACCCCTTGCAGGTAATGGGTGGCGGCAGATCCTCCCTCGGGAAGATAATGCCGGGTGTCCGCCATCATGCGCAGGTCCAGATTCATCAATGCTGCCACGGCCCCGGGCAAGGAATCCACAAAGGCCGTCGTTGCGGGTTCAAGGGAACCCGCACGGTCCTGAGTTGCTCCAGTGAATCCGCGTCCCTCAAGACAAGCAGAAGAACCTGTCCTCCTTCGAAACGCTGAAGCCCTCCGGTGACGATGCGGTTGACGCCGAACAGCCCCTGCGCCTGGGCATCTTCTCCGATTTGTGAATACCTCACCAGCCGGTTCGGAACGACCCACATGGAATCGTGCCGTCGGGAGGCATCGTCGAGAATCCGGGACACGACATCCCACATCCCCGCCGTTACCGCCTTCTGTCCGGGATGCGCCTTGTTCTTCAGCGGCATCACCGCCACCCGCAGGTCTGTGGTGTACAGGGGCGGCGGGCGTTGCGTCCACCAGATCAATGCGACCAGGGCAACCACAACTGCACCAACCGCCAGCAACCCGCGCCGCCAGGCCCTTTGCCGGGCGGGCACCGAACCGAAGCCGGTGTTTGAAACCGGAATCACCAGATCACCGAACGAACTGTCCCAGCCTTCGACGTGCGCGGTACTGCCCATATCGCTGAGCAGCTCGGCAATCGATTGGTAACGCTGGTCGGGATCCTTTTCCAGGCACCTGGCTATCACTCGCGAATGGGATTCCGGGATGTCCGGATTGACCTCGTGCGCCGGCGGCGGTTCGGTGTTCAGAATGGAATAGATAACCGCCGGATCGAAATCCCCCGTGAAGGGGTAGGTACCAGTGGTCAGTTCGTACATGATCAGACCGAGCGACCAGATGTCCGTGCGGTGATCTACCTCATTCCCCGAGCCCTGTTCGGGCGACATGTAACGGACGGTACCCATGGAGACGCCGGTCTTGGTTACCCCAGCGATCCCCGCCAGTTTGGCCAGACCGAAATCCAGGATCTTGATGAAACCGTCATTGGTGATCATGATGTTGCTGGGCTTGATATCCCGATGGATGATGCCGTTCTGATGGGCGCACATCAGGCCCTGGGCGATCGACAAACCCATCTGGAACACTTCACGCGCGGGCAGGGGCGCCTGTTTCATTCGTTCGGACAGGGTCACCCCGTCGTAGTAGGTCATGCAGATGAACGGGCGTCCGGAAGGGGTCTCGTCAACCTCGTGGATGCCGCAGATATTCGGATGGTCGAGGGAAGAAGCCGCCTGGGCCTCCTGGGTGAACCGATGCTTGTTGTGTTCGTCGGTCACCAGGTGGGGATGGATGAACTTCAGCGCGCGGTGAACCTTGAGCTTGGTGTCCAGGGCCTTGTAGACCGTACCCATGCCCCCATCCCCGATCTGCTCGAGAATTTCGTAATGGGATATGGTGCGGCCTATCATCAGGAATCCCCCCTGGCTGCGCGAGGATAAAGCACTGATTAACAAGGAGATGGTACCGCCACCCGCTTGAATCGTCAAGTTTGGTAAATGATATTCACCAGGGGCGACCGCACAAAAAAATGGGCCCGCCTGGATCGGCGGGCCCACGGTGGAAAATCGGGTCAGATTTTGAATCCGGTCCAGACCCAGACCTTGTTCGTGTCGGTGGCGAAATCGTCGGCGCTGTAGAAAGCCGCCTTCGCCCCGAAGGTCTGCTTCCAGGAAGCCTTGTACAGCAGCAAGGCGTCGAACTCGTTGCCGTATTTCTCGCCGCCATCGTTGGCATCGAAGAGATGATAGGAAAGCAACCATTTTAACGGCCCGAACTTGCCGTTCGCCTGGAAAAAGAGGTCCTGGAGTCCCTCGGCGGGAGTGTTCAGGAACTTGTCGGCCC
>DAOWLV010000217.1 GCA_030643455.1 Candidatus Krumholzibacteriia bacterium
ACCAAGCGGCCGTCTACCAAGCGGCCGTCTACCAAGCGGCCGTGTTACCTGGTCAGGACATCGTCTTCACCTTCGGTGCGGGCGATGACCACGGCTCCGCAACTGTCGCTCCAGACGTTCACCGCCGTCCGGCACATGTCCAGGACCGGATCGATGGCCAGGATCAAGGCCAGCCCTTCCAGCGGCAGACCGACCGCCTGGAGGATCACCGCTATCATCACCAGACCGGCGGCGGAAATTCCGGCCGCGCCGATGCTGGCCAGCAGCGCCGTCATCACCACCAGCACCTGGGACATGAAACCCAGTTCCACCCCGTAGGCCTGGGCGATGAACATGGCGGCCACGCATTCGTACAGGGCGGTGCCGTCCATGTTGATTGTCGCCCCCAGCGGCAGCACGAAACTCGTGACGCGGTTGCTGACTCCGGCGCCGTTTTCGATGCGGTCCATGGTCAACGGGAGGGTGGCCGAGGAACTGCGGGTGCTGAAAGCGGTCAACAGCGCCGGCGCCATGATCCGGGCGTGGCGATGCGGGGGCAACTTCCCGACCATTTTGACAAGCAACGGCAGGATGATCATGGAGTGGATGAGCAGGGCGCCCAAAACGGTCACGCCGTAGAGGGCGAGTGGGGCGAAGGCCGCAAAACCGCTGGTGGCGGTGGTCTTGGCCATCAGCCCGAAAATACCGACAGGCGCCGTGGCGATCACCCAGCCGGTGATCTTCATCATGGCGGCAAAAAGGGATTCCCAGAACCCGAGCTGAGCCCTCCTGCGTTCCTCGGAAAGGGTCGTGACTGCGAGGCCGAATATCACACAGAAAAATATGAGGGGCAGCATCTGACCCTCGGCGGCCGCGGCAACCGGGTTTTCCGGCACCATCCGCTGGACGATACCCACGATGTCACCGGCTCCGCGTCCTTCGAGTTTGGCGGCCAGCTCCGGTGGAGCTTCTTCCAGGCCCATGCGTTCGCCCACTGGGACACCGTCGATGACACCGGGATGGATGATGTTCACCAGCAGCAGGCCGACCAGGATCGCCATCAGGCTGGTGGTCACGTACCAGCCGAAGGTCTTGCTGAACAGACGGCCCAGCCCACGTTGGGCGCCCACGCCAGCCACGCCCGAAATAATGGATCCGGCCAGTAGCGGCACGATCACCATCTTCAGGGCCCGCAGGAACAACGTGCCCAGAAAGTCGAAAACCGCGTAGGGTTCCAGCCCACCCGGCAAGGTGGCGCCCCTTGGCCAGATCAGACCGGCGCCCACGCCCAGGACAAGGGCCAACAGGATCTGCCAGTGCAGTGAGTTCTTGCGGGTCATTCGGAAATCCTCGGTTGGTTCATGGTCGGACCGGGGCAGTGTAGAGCACCCGGCATGTGGCCTCAAGGGATTTGCCGTCGGTTCCACGGCAATTGCCTCAATCCTGCAACTCTATTGATCAAATAGAATATTGTGGTACACTGATATGCACCAGTCATGAATTTCGGGCTGAAGTTTTCGGTTTGAGGGCCCGGAGAATCATGACCGAAGCATCCAGGAACATCTCGGAATTGCACCGAACTTGCCTAAAACACACTATCAGGGGAGAAACTCATGCGTCGGCGTTGCGTCCTTGTTCTTTGTTTCACACTACTGACCCTCAGTCTTATGGCCCCAGGATCAACCCGGGCGGCCAATATTCATCCTGACCTTCTGGAAGCCTTGTCCGAGAAAGCGGGTGATCTGGTCCCTGTGCTCATGGTTTATGATAACCCCAACCATGTGGGTGATCTGGTCCTGGAGCTGGACGGTCTTTCGCCCAGCGAGCGGCGCGCAGGTGTCATCGATGTTCTGAAGAAGAGGAACCTGGAGAACCAGCGAGGCGCCATGTCCATTCTGGATGATCCCGACCGTCAGACGGAAATTTCCAATGTCACGCAACTGTATTTTGCCGGGGCAATCACCTTCCGGGCCAGTGGCAACATCGTGGAAATACTGGGTGGACTTCCCGACCAGGCCACGCTTTTCCTGGACAAGAGCTACGACTTGACCTCGGGCACTTCCCGAGGCGCAGTCGGCGAGTTTGGCAAGGCCGCTCGCGCGGATACCGCCTGGAGCGTCAAATACATCAATGCCGACCGGGTGTGGAACGAACTGGGCTTCACCGGTGCAGGGGTCGTTGTGGGTCACATAGACTCGGGTATTGATCTTGACCACCCCGACCTGGCCCACCGCCTCTGGATCAACGTTGACGAAATTCCCAACAACGGCATCGATGATGATAACAACGGCTTTATCGACGACATCAACGGTTGGGACTTTGGCGACAACGACAACAACCCCAATGACGACGCTGCGGGCGCCGGTCACGGAACCCACACTGCCGGTACGGTGGCCGGTGATGGCACCGGCGGTATCCAGACCGGTGTTGCTCCCGGGGCCAAGCTGATGGCCTGCAAGGCATTTGCGTCTGATGGTTCAGGAACCCTGGGTTATATCTGGAGCGCGGAGCAATACTGTGTTGAAAACGGTGCCCGCGTGATCACCATGTCTCTGGGCGTCAAGGGTGAACTCCCCGCCACTTTCATGCGAAATGATCGTGTGAACATGAACAACCTCCGGGATGCCGGTGTTCTCATGTTCAACTCCGCCGGCAACGAACATTATGAATTCAATCCGCCCATCGAGTGCGGTTTGACTGCTCGGGTGCCTGCACCCTGGAATCCCCTTTCGACCACTCCGGGCAATCTCAGTGGTGTTGTCGCTGTTGGTGGAACAGGTTACCAGAGCAACACCATGTACAACGCTTCATCTCGTGGTCCTGTCAAATGGGACGACGTGGATCCTTTCAACGACTGGCCGTACAACCCCGGCGTCGGTCTGATCAAACCTGACATTTCAGCCCCTGGGGTATCGGTGAATTCCACGACTGTCGGCGGCGGCTACAGCGGCGATTCCTGGAGTGGGACTTCGATGGCCTGTCCTCACGTGGCCGGCCTGGCTGCCCTCATGCTGGAAAAGAATCCCAGCCTCTCTCCGGCCGGGATTGATTCCCTCATGGAATTGAATGCGCTGGATCTGGGTTCCGTGGGCAAAGACAATTCCTACGGTTCCGGCCGAATCGACGCCTACGATATCGTCATGGCCACCCCGACTTCCCTGGCCGCGGACATCGTTCTATCCGGTGTTCTGCCAGACCCTTCCGGTGATGGTGTCCTGGATCCGGGCGAAGTCAGCACTTTTGCTTTCGAATTGAAAAATGTCAGCTTCGTGGTCGATGCCGTTGGCGTCACCGCCACCCTGGCTGTTGTCCCGAACTCCTTTGTCACGGTCTCCGACGCCGCGGCGACCTTCCCGGATATCGCCATGAACGGTGGTGTCTCCGACAATACCGCCGACACTTTCAGCCTGACCGTGGCTGCGGGTGCACCCCAGGGATACCCCTTCACCATGATGCTGAGTGTCAGCAGCGGGACCATCTTCGAGCGCACTTTTGAAATTCCCTGGTACGTGGGTCTGCCCGATTGGCGCACCCACAATGTCGGCAACGTCTACCTGACGGTGACCGATCAGGGTATCATCGGCTACATGGACCAGAACGGCGCTACCGGTGACGGTATGGGCTATCTCGACGGTGGCAGTGGTTTGTTCATCGGCTCCTTCTGGGCCGGCACGGATGTCAACTATATCTGCAACCGCGACTTCGCCGGCGAGGGTTCCGAAACCTACGAATGGGAAGTTTCCGAAGATCCCAACGGTCGGGTTGTCGATATGGGAGCCGCATCCAGCGATCAGACCTTCAAGGCCATCTTCCACGACAGTGGTCATGCCTCACCCAAGCCTTTGGTGGTGGAGCAAACCAGCTTCGCCTTCAGTGGCTTTGATGAAAACGAGTTCGTCATCCTGGAATACAAAATGACCAATGAAGGTGCTTCGGATCTGGGCACCTTGTACAATGGTGTCTTCTGCGATTTCGACATCGTGGATTCCGGTGCCAACATGGGTGCGACCGATCCTTCGCGGAACCTGACCTACATGTTCTCCGCAGGTGGTCCCTATTTCGGCATCGCGTTGATCGGTCCCGGCGACACTGCCCAGAACTTGACCATGATCAGCAACCCCATATACGTGTACCCGGACGGTGCCATTGATGACGGCATCAAAATGCGTCACCTGCGTGGTCTTCTGAGCACCCCTTCGGCTTCCACACCCGACGACTGGTCGGCGGTGACGAGTTCCGTGGTGAGCCTGGATGCCAACGGTGGCTCGGCGGTGAAGACCTATGCTCTGGTTTACGGGAACACCCTGCAGGAGTTGCTGGACAATGTGGATGCGGCCAATGCCGCCTACAACCCTTCGTCGCCAGTTTCGGATAATTCACCCATCAAGCTGTTCCGCTTGGCCCAGAACCATCCGAACCCCTTCAACCCGTCCACGAATATCAAATATTCGGTGGCTCGTGAAGGTCATGTCGAACTGGGTATCTTCGACCTCAGCGGTCGCCTGATCCGCACCCTGGTCAGTGAAACCCGTAGCAGCGGCGACTACACCGTGACCTGGGATGGCCGCAATGCCTCCGGCGGTGCGGTGCCATCCGGCATGTATTTCTACAAGTTCACCTCCGGTGGGGAGTCGACTTCACGGAAGATGACTCTGGTCAAGTAGGGGTGCGTCACCTCTGGTGGTGATGAATACAAAGCGACCCGGCAGGTCCTCCTTCGTGCGGAGTTGCCGGGTCGCTTTGTATTCATCGCCACCAGAGGTGAAGGACCCGGTCGCAAATGCCTCTTCCAATAAAGGGGATGGCTGATTACGTCTGCGGTGCTAGAATATTGCGATTAACTGTTTCATCCAATCCTGGAGGATTTCATTCATGCGCTGGACCGTTACCCGGACAGGCGTCGCCGACACGGTGGGCGACCTGCTGGTTTATCCCGTTTTTCAGAAAGACAAAGAGGCTGACCTCAAACCCCTGCAGACAAATACCCGCGGACTGGACGGGGGCGGCCCCGCCCTGGCCTCTCTCATTCGAAAAGCCGGATTCACAGGCAAGACCGAGTCAATGTTGCCGGTGCCCTGCCGGGGAGTCAAGGCGGGCTGGATACTGGTGATCGGCCTGGGCAAGGCCGACGAAGTGGGCCTGGAAACCCTGCGAAAGGTTGCGGGGCGGGCGGCCAAGAGAGCCAAGGCCATGAAGGCCGCCCGTGTGCTGGTGCAATTGCCCGCGTCCGGTGCCGTCGGCTTCGACGACCGGGCGTTCGCCCGCTGCTGGGTCGAAGGCGCCGAGCTGGCCCTGGCGCCGATCGGCGAGCTCAAAACGGGAAACAAGAAGACGCCTGATCTGCCCCGCAGTTGGAAATTTCTCGCCCAGCCGTCCGGGAAAAAGGCGACCCGGGACAAAGCGCTGCGTGAAGGTCTCGTCGAGGCCCAGGCTTTTTCCGCCGGTTGTCTGTTTGCCCGGCACCTGGTCAACCTTCCGCCCAACATCCTTACCCCCAAGGATCTGGCCGCAAGGGCCCGTCGCATGGCCCGGGCCGAGGGGCTGACCTGCCGGATCCTGAACGTCGCCCAGATGAAAAAGCTCAACATGGGCGGCATCCTGGGCGTGGGGCAGGGCAGCCGCCAGGAACCCCGGCTGATCGACCTGCAGTACCGGGCCGCCGGCGCCGCCGGACCGAAGGCCCCGTCCATTGCCCTGGTGGGCAAGGGCATCACCTTCGATTCGGGCGGTATTTCGCTGAAGCCCGGCGCTGGTATGGATCTGATGAAGAGCGACATGGGGGGAGCGGCCGCGGTCCTGGGCGCGGGGCTCATCGCCGCCCGCCTCAAGATGCCGGTCAATCTGCGCGTGATCGTTCCGACGGCCGAGAACATGCCCGACGGACTGGCCGTCAAGCCGGCCGACGTCATCACCATGGCCAGCGGGAAAACGGTCGAGGTCCTGAACACGGACGCCGAGGGCAGGTTGGTGCTGGCCGACGCCCTGTGGTATGCGGG
>DAOWLV010000457.1 GCA_030643455.1 Candidatus Krumholzibacteriia bacterium
GGGCATATGCGCTTGGCGTCATGGTCCACCTTGATCGATTCGTCGATCTCCACGTGGAGTAGATCCGCACCCAGGGCTTCGTGAGGCTCATCGACCCTGTTGAGTTCAAACCAGTCGAACCAGATACCGCCGCAGCCGTCTTCGCAGACGTCCAGGGTGATGTCCTCGACCAGGGCCTGGGTCATTTCATTTGAGCAAGCCGGACACTTCACGGTTTTCCTCCCGGAACAGGTTGAATCATCTGATTCCCTGTTATCGGCCGTAGCGGGGCAGGCGTTAGCCTTTTCCTGGTGGCGAAACACTTCCGGTTTAAGTACTTATAGAATACAGCTTTTATGATTGGGGAGATATGAGGGGGGAATATCATGAACCGGATGGAAACCATGTCCGCCGCCGCGCTGGACGCCATGATCCATGTCCTGGATCTGGTGCCCCAGGACCGGGTCCTGGTGGTAACGGACCGCGCCACCAGTGCCTGCGGCCAGGCCTTTTCGGATGGCGCCAAGAGCTACGGCTGCCCTGTCAAAGTCTATGACCTGCCTGAACACAATCGCCCCCTGCAGGCCATGCCCGACGAGATGCCGGCCCTTCTCGATGACACCACCGTGGTCATCAACGCCATCGTCGGCGACTGCTTCGAGATACCTTTCCGTCTCCAGTGGATCAATGTCATCGAGTTGAGCGGCCACGTCCGCATGGGCCACAGTCCGGGCATCGACGAGGACATGATGGTCTCCGGCCCCATGAACGTTAACTACAAAAAGATGATGGAGTCTGCCCGTGAGCTGATGGCAGCCTTTGACGGGGCCGAGGCCGTGCACATCTCCACCGCCGCCGGGACCGATCTTCAATTGGACCTGACGAACCGCATCTTCATCCACGATCTCAAGTCCACCATCGAGGTGGGCGCCAATCTGCCCTGCGGGGAAATCTACTGCGCTCCGGTTGAGACCGGCGCCGACGGGGTCCTGGTCATTGACGGCTGTTTCGGCTGCCACGGCATCGTATCGGCGCCCGTGGCGATCACACTCAACACCGGCCAGGTGGTCGACGTGACCGGTGACGACGACAAGGTGGTCGGGATCATCAACGGGCTCATGGACACCGACGGCGGTTCACGCACCATTGCCGAGCTCGGCATAGGCCTGAATCCCGGCGCGCGAATGACCGAGCGCATGCTGGAGGCTGAAAAGGCTCACCGCACCGCCCATATCGCCTTCGGTTCGAACGAGGGGTTTCCCGGCGGCCTGAACCATTCGATCACGCACCTGGATTACCTGTTCACCCGACCGACCATGGAGGTGTTTTTCTCCGGTGACGTCTCGCACGTGGTGATGGAGGACGGAAAGCCGGTATAGATATTCAATATCAATGGGGATGGAGGGGTATGGGTAAAATTTGGGGTTTGGTTGTCTTGCCAACAATTTTTCGGGTGAAAACAGGCTGTAGCCCCCGGTAAAATAGTTGGCAAACCAACCATTTCGAATATTTTCCTGCTTCCCCTTGGTAATATAATAATTTTACAATGTGATCACCTTCGCGGCCGCATCCTGGGCTTCGACTATTTCTTTCATGCTCCCGGCCGTCCCGGCTGCCAGCTCTTCCAGCATGCCGAAATGATTCAGGCAGGTCGTGCAGACGATCAACGCCACCCCCTTGCCAGCCAGTGACTCCAACTCTTCCAGAACGGGTGAGCCCGCGACCGCCAGCTTCACGCCGTCTGCGTAGAAACAGATTGCGCGAGGTAGCCTGTCGTCCAGGTCGAGGATGTTGAGGAAGGTCTTGACCAGCTTGTGGGACAGCTCAGGCTCGGCTTGTCCCATGCCATGGTGGTTGATCACGATCACGGTGGCGTCATTCATTCCTGACTCATTTCGGGAAAGGGCACAAAGGCCAGCAGCGTACCCGGATACTTGTCGGTCATCAGCAGAAATCCGCGGTCGTCCAGCCGGACCACCGCTTCCCAGTTGCGGCACTTCCCGTCAGGCAATAGCTCGAGATTCAGCGGCGGGGTGTCGGTGCGGATGATGCGGTCGTCCGCCGTCAACTGCAACTCGAGCAGCCGTTCGATGCACCGGTCCGCATCGAAGGAAGCAGGATCCCCGAAGCGGGCCAGCTCAGGATCGGGCGCCGGATCCAGTTTTTCCCTCTCAGGGGGATAGTAATAGTTGATCACCCAGAATCGACGATCTGAATCCGGGGCGGTGGCATCGGTTACCCGGTATTCGATCTGGGGCATGGGCAGCAATCCCGTGAACTCGGCGTCGGCATTGAAGACCTTGGCTTGCGGTGCGGGATTGATGTTCAGACCGTTCGCTTCGCTGATGGTGATCACTCGCTGGCCGTCGATGATGATCGTCTCCTCGGCGATATTGGGAATGTTGAGCCCCATGGGAATCGAGCTCATGCGGGTCATGTCCATGACGACCACGTCGTCGACCATATCGAATTTCCCGCTCACCAGGTAACCTGCCATCACGGTGTCGTCCTTGGCCTCGACGGTCATGTAAAAACGCTGGCCGATACAGCACATCGCCTCCAGGCCGTCGAAGCCGCGCACGATGCCCAACAGGCCCGGCCCACTGCACAGCACCCGGTGGGGCTGCAACGGATTCCGGCCCTCGTCATCCAGGGCATCGAGGATTGTCTGCTTGCTGAGCGCGAAAAATCCCATCAGGCCTTCGTCGGCGAACAGGTCGGGAAACTGGGGCATGATGA
>DAOWLV010000078.1 GCA_030643455.1 Candidatus Krumholzibacteriia bacterium
ACCAGCGAGGTGGCTGTCGCGTTTGATTCCTCGGAATTCAGGGTTGTTCATGATCCAGGGCACCCGGATGCCGATGAGCAGGGTTATGTCCTGATGCCCAACGTGAATCCGATCACCGAAATGGTGGACATGATCACCGCCAGCAGGGCCTACGAAGCCAACGTGAGCGCCGTCCAGACGGCAAAAGACATGTTCAACGACGCGCTCAAGATCTGAACCGGATCTTGAATGACCTGAGTAAGTCGGGCCATCCCGGCCCCTTGACCGAAACGAGGAAACGACATGGGAATCGGCAGTATCAAATCCCTGGGATCGGTCGACCCGCAGGCGGCCTACGGTGGGGTGAAAACTGTTCGGGATCAGCAGGCATCCTTTGCAGACCAGCTGAAAAATGCCATTTCCGAGGTCAACGATATGCAGGTCCAGCGTGACTCCAAGGTGGAACAGATGGTCACTGGAGAGGCCACGGAGGTCCATGACGTCATGATCGCGGCCAAGGAATCCCAGCTGGCCTTCGAGTTGCTATTGGAGATCAGGAACAAGTTGCTGGAGTCCTACCAGGAAATCATGCGCATGCAGGTATAGACGGCTCCAGAACAAGGATATGAGGTAACGCAGTGGACGGATTCAGGAACGCGACGGTCAACATCAAGACCCTCTTCGGGGGACTTTCCTTCAACCAGAAGGTCCTGTTCGGGGCGGTGGCCACGGCAAGCGTGATCAGCATCGCGGTGTTTTCCCTATGGCTGCAAAAGGAGGAAAAGGCCGTTTTGTTCACGAATCTGAGCCTTGAGGATGCCTCGGTAGCCCTGGAAGAACTGACCAAACAGGATGTCACCGCCGAATTGACCAATGGTGGCACCACCATCCTGGTGCCCAAAAAATCCGTCCACCGGCTGCGGGTGGACCTGGCGAGCAAGGGTGTCCCATCCAGTGGAACGGTGGGTTTCGAAATCTTCGACGGCAAGCAATACGGTCTCACGGATTTCCTCCAGAACGTCAACTTCAAGCGGGCACTGGAGGGTGAACTGACTAAAACCATTGAGTCACTGCAAGGAATCCAGTCAGCGCGTGTCCATCTCGTGCTGCCCAAACCATCGATTTTCAAGAAACTCGACTCTGCTGCCACGGCCAGCGTCGTTCTTCAGCTCGGACGGGGATCGCAGCTGCAGGACAACAGGATCGCAGGTATCCAGAGCCTTGTGGCCGGAAGCGTGGAAAATCTGGCCGTGCAGCAGGTCACGGTCATCGACCAGTACGGAAAAGTCCTGTCGCAGGGCATCAAGGACGGAGATACGGGCCGGACCGAGAGCCAGCTGGCTCTGCGCAAGGAAGTGGAGGGTTATCTGGCCCAGAAGGCCGGGTTCATGCTCGACCGCGTCCTGGGGCCGGACCGGTCCATCGTTCAGGTGGACGCCACCCTGAATTTCGAAAAGATCGACCGGGAGCGGGAAATCTACGATCCCCAGAATACCGTGGTGCGCAGTGAAGTCAGGAATGAGGTATCCGATCCCGAGACGGGCGGCACAGACGAGAACAGCACTACCAACTATGAGATCAACCGGACGGTGGAACACATCGTCGGGGAAATCGGCGGGGTCAAGAGGCTTTCGGTGGCCGTGTTCGTGGATGGGAATTATGAAGCGCCCCAGGACGGCGACTCGTCATTGTACCTCCCGCTGACCGAGGACGAGGTGACCAAGCTGAGGCGCATCGTCCAGACCGCGTTGGGACTCGATGCCTCGCGCGGGGACCAGATCGAAATCGTCAACATGCAATTCCGTCAGCAAGAGAGTTTTGATCCCGATCCATTTGTCCCGAACTGGATGGGTCTGGTCACTCAATACGGAGGAAAAGCCTTCCTGATCCTCATCTTCGGGGTCGTACTCTTGAGCCTGCGCAAGGGGGTCGGCGGGTTGCTGGCCATTGAAATTCCCAGTACGCGCACCCGTATCCCGACTGCCGGGAACCAGGGGGAAACCGAACATTTCGAGGGCATTCCCGACATGGACGATCAGGTCATCAACGACATCAAGGATTACGCGTCCGAAAACCCCGACCGGGTGGCTGACGTGGTGCAATCCTGGATCCATGAAATGAACCTTGACGATCCGTCGAAGGAAACCGTGGGGGACTCCAGTGAACGATAAAGCCGTACGCAAGGCCGCCGTTTTCCTGATGACCCTCGGTCCCGAAGCTGGCGGCAAGGTCTTGTCGCAACTCCCCGAGAAGATGGTGGAAGACCTTACCCACTCCATTGCGGGCATGGGGCCGGTGGGCTTCGACGAGAAGAAAAAGACCCTCAATGATTTCATCTCCAGCAGCGGACAGATCTCCGGTATCGCCACCGGCGGTGAAGAAATTGCCAAGCAGCTCCTGGAGGCGGGCTTCGGCGCCCGTCGGGCCACTTCGATGCTCAGCCGCGTCACCAGTTACAGTGAAATCAAGAGTTTCGAACATCTGAGGGATGTGGATCCGCTGACCATCGCCAACTACCTGCGGAACGAACATCCCCAGACCGCCGCCGTGGTCCTGGCTCACATGGATCCCCGGGCCAGCGGACCGATCCTGGCTCTGATGCCAGTGGACATGCAGGGTGACATCGCCCATCGCATGGCGGTCCTGGAAGCTCCGCATGCGGAAACCCTGCAGACGGTCGAAAAAGTCCTGGCCAGGCAGCTCCAGGGTGAATTGTCGGCCAAGGAGGCCAAATACGGTGGGCACAAACAAGTGGCCGACATTCTCAACGAGCTGGACCGGGATGTCTGGCAGGAGATTCTCGACGAAATGAGGGAAATCGACGACGAGGTCGCCAATGAGGTGAACAACCTCATGTTCGTGTTCGAGGACATCGTCCTGCTCAACGACGGCCACATCCAGGAGATCCTCAAGGAAATCGACGGCAAGGAGCTGACCCTGGCTCTCAAGGGTGCCACCGTTGAGATCCGCGACAAGGTTTTCGGCAACATGTCCAAACGCGCCGCTCAGGGAATCATGGAAGACATGGACTACATGGGACCCATCCGACTGGCCGAAGTGGAGGAAGCCCAGAAGCGGATCGTGGAAGTGATCCGGAACCTGGAGGAGAACGGCACCATCAACATCGGAAAGGGAAGCAAGGATGCGGAAATGGTGTCCTGAACCCTTCGATGAGAACCGGGAACAAAACCGACCGGTCGGGGATCCCCTCCTTTCGTTCGAAACGGTATCAGCCTCGATCGCGACCTTCCCTGCCGATAATGCCCCGGCAAACCCGAGGTTCGAAAAGGACAACGGCCTGACCGGCGGAAAATCATCCTGGGACATGATTGACCAGGTGGACAAGGACCAGTTGCTGGAAAAAGCCAGGGACTTGCTCCAGGTTGAATTCGACCATCGGGAAACGGAACTCCGGCGATGTCATCAGGAGGAACTGGAGGAGGTCCGGAACGAGTTCCTCCAGAGGCTCGACAACTGGTGCCGGGAATTGACCGCGGAACAGGACCTCGAGAGGCGGGGCATCGCTGTCGAGGCTGCTGGACTGGCCCTGACCCTGGCCCGCAAGATCATCAGGGACACGGTGGAAGTGGATCCGGGGTTTGTGACTCGCACCCTGGAGACCGCCCTGTTCAAGATCCGCGACGCAAACCCCCTGACGGTGACCCTCCATCCCGATGATGCAAACCTGTTGAATAACAACCCGGACCTGATGAGCGGACTCCGTATTGGAACCGTGGTCTCCGACCGCCGTGTCGAAAGGGGGGGCTGCCTGGTCCGGGCGGGTGTTCGGGAGTGGGATGCGACCCTCTCCCGTCAATTGGACTACCTGACGGGAATCGTCGAAGAGGCCCTGGCCGCCTCCTGTGACACGGTTCCGTCGAATCCTGGAGACGATGATGATTCTTGCCTGGACTGATATAGAGGAATCCGTCCGGAAAGCCGACACGATCCGACCCGTGGGCCGTGTCAGGAATCTCGTCGGCATGGTCATCGAGGTCGAGGGGCTGGCAGCTCCGGTCGGATCCCTGTGCAGAATTCACGCCGGTCGGAATGAACCGGATGTTCTCAGCGAAGTCATCGGTTTCCGGAACGACACCTTGCTGGTGATGCCCTACCAGCACACCAGGGGCGTGGCCACGGGCCGGCGGGTTGATCTGGTGTCCAGGAAAATGACCGTTCCCGTCGGGCCCCAGCTGCTCGGCCGGGTGATCGACGGCCTAGGCCGGCCGCTGGACGGCGGCCCGTCCCTAGCCGGCTTGGCACGGAAAGCCCTGGGCGGTGTGCCCCCGGGGCCATTGAAAAGGAAACGTTCCGTAGAGATCCTGGGTACGGGAATCCGCTCCATCGACAGCATGATCACCACCGGTCGCGGGCAGCGGATGGGAATTTTTTCCGGCAGCGGGGTGGGGAAATCCATCCTTCTGGGCATGCTGGCCAGGAATGCCGAATCAGAAGTGAACGTCCTGGCCCTGATCGGGGAACGTGGACGTGAGGTCAAGGAATTCCTGGAGAGGGATCTCGGACCCGAGGGATTGGCCCGGAGCGTGGTGGTGGTGGTCACCTCCGACGAAAGCGCGGTCCTTCGCGCCAAGGGCGCCGATACGGCGATGACGATTGCCGAGTCGTTTCGTGAGAACGACCAGTCTGTCCTGTTCATGATGGACTCTGCCACCCGGTACGCCATGGCTTTGCGCGAAATTGGTCTGGCGGCCGGCGAACCTCCCACCACCAAGGGATACCCGCCGTCGGTCTTTGCCGCCCTGCCACGTTTGTGTGAACGCGCGGGCTGGTCGGACATCAACTCCATGACAGCCTTCTTCTCGGTCCTGATCGAGGGAGATGACATCCAGGATCCGGTCGGTGACGCCATGCGGTCGATCCTGGACGGCCACATCATGCTCAGCCGCGACCTGGCCCGGCGTCATCATTTTCCAGCCGTCGATGTACTGGGCAGTGTCAGCAGGCTTCGGAACGATGTGGTCAAGGCGATCGACATCGAGGCCGGCGCCAGGCTCATGGGCTGGTTGAAAGCCCTCGAGGACAACCGCGATCTCATCAATATCGGCGCCTATGTGGCCGGTTCAGATCCAATCCTGGACCAGGCGCTGGAAAAGGAAAATGAAATCAGGTCTTTTCTCACCCAGGGAATGCGGGACGGCTACCCGGCAACTGAAAGCATGTCCGGCCTCCAGCAACTGACGGGGGTCGGGTGATGACGACCTTCAAGTTCCGTCTGGAGAAAGTGTGGAAACAACGGCGGAAAATCGTTGATGAACATTCAATCGCCACCGCTAGCGCCGACCAGAGGGTGGCGGCTTTGTCCCGCCAGATCGTGGAACTCGATCACAATATCGCCCGGCATTCACGTTCCATGGTCCAGCGGGAAGGGGACATTCTTCTTTCGGAGGATCTGATCGCCGGAGCCACCTGGCAGGACCATCTGTACCATCTCGGGGAGGATCTGGACAACAAGCTCCAGACGGCAGTGAAAGACCTTGAACGCTGCCGTTCCCGGTTGAATGGATCCTGGCGAGATCTGGAAGTCCTTTCCCGGCTCAGGGACAGGCAGTCGGAAAACTGGCGCGCGGGCCAGGATCGTAAAGAAAGAAAACAAATGGATGAAATCGGACAGATCCGGGCTTTTCGGCAAACCGCGGCCAAAAGTTCCCCGTGACGGGAAATTGTTTCCGGTTTGGAGTCCGGGAAGTTGAGAGGTTTGTTTCATGAAAATTGCCAATACCCCATTTTTAAACAAGATGGATAGTTGTTGGTAATTGACCGAAAGGGATTGGTCTCTGGCATCCCCGTTGCAGGTGAAACCAATGCCGGGGCCTATGGATTTCCTGTGGCCCGAATCAAAGGGTACCTGACATGAAAAGCGTTCTGATCATTTCGGTTGTGACCTTTTTCCTGATTTTCGGGGGACTGGCCATTTTGAGCAGCCAGCTGGGCGGAAATTCCAGCCTCAGGCAGCAGGCCGGATCCACGGCCGAAAATCTTGATTCCAAGCTGGTCATGGAGGGCCTCCACGCCGAGAGGACCTCATTGAGGCGTGAAAAAGAAGAAATCATAATCCTGCGCCAGGCAGTGGCGGTCCAGGAACAGGTCCTGGTCGAGGGCCGCCGCGAGCTGTCCGCGATGGTCCAGGAGATCGAAGCCAAACAGCGGGTGCTGGGTGAAGTCCGCGAGCGATCCGCCGTCCGCCTGGCCAAGATGTACGAGAATATGAAACCCGCCCAGGCCGCTCCGATCCTGAGTGCCCTGGATATGGATATCATCCTGGACATCATGGGACGAATGAAGGAGCGCGAGGCCGCCAGGATCCTGGCCAGCATGGATGCCGGATTGGCCGCCCGGATCAGTACGGAATTGAGTCTGGGAGGGACCAGTTGATGACTCTGTTCTTGAATACCACAGGTGGCGCAGCCCCGGGGGCAGACATTTCCACCAGGGAATCCCCTATGCGTGACACACCGGGGGACCAGGTCCCGGAATCCCCATTTTCCCGGCTGCTTTCCGGCAAAATCGCTGGATCCCGGGAAAACCAGGGGAAATCCGACCCTGAGCCGGGCGTTGACTCCACGCCCAAACCGGATGCCAAAGGCACCTTCGGGCAGGTCCTCGGCAATGATGGTTCCATTGCAGCCACTTTCGAGTCCTGGGTCGGGTTGGCAAACCTGCTTCAGATCATGGAACCAACAGTGCCCCTCAACGGACCGGTACAGGATTCATCCTTGTCCGGTGGAGTTCCCGCGGAATTCCAGTCACGCCTGGCGGAGGATATCGCTGCGAATTTTTCGGATCGAAACGGGGTTCAGACCATCACCCTGAAACTCGAGGCAGACCACCTCGGGCAAGTTGATGTCAGGTTGCAGGCCAAGGCGGACCACCTGACGGTCCGATTGCTGGCCGACACTCTGGAATCGGAGGCGGCCCTGCGGGGAAACATGAAGGAATTGAGCGAGGCGATCCAGAAGCGGGTCGGCCGGTTTCAACACGTGGAAGTGCGGGTTGATTTGAAGGGTAGCGAGGACCCTGGCAAGGAATACACCGATGATGACCCCCGCCATTCTCCGGACCGGGACCCGCGGGGCGATGGCCGACAGGACCCGGAAGCCGAAAGTGGCCCGGAGAATCCCATCACGACGGAAATGGAAACGGCACCCGAAAACCGGGTGCAAGGAGGATAGATCATGCCGGTCGCAGGAATCACTGATGGATATGGACCCGTGGTGGGGCAGCCAACCCGGGATTACACGGCAGTCGACAAGATGGATTTCATGACGCTGCTTGTGGCGCAGATCAAGAACCAGGACCCCTTGAGTCCCATGGATAACGCCCAGTTCACGTCACAGATTACACAGTTCACGATGCTGGACGAGATGAAGTCCATGAACGCCAGGCTGGAGGAAAACCTTCTGGTCGGACAGGCCATCAACAACACGGCCATGCTGGGACTGGTCGGCAAGAGTGTCACCGTCGAGGGCAACAAGGTCTGGATGACTGAAGGTGTCGCCTCCGAAAGCGTACTGGCGGCCGATGGACCCGGAACGGTGGTCATCGAGGTTACCGACGACTCCGGACATGTGGTTGCGACATACCAGAAGACCATCGAACGCGGGCTCAACGACGTGACCTGGGATGGTGAACTCGACGACGGCGAACAGGCCGGAGATGGTACCTATTCAATCTCCGTGAAACCCGCCGACGGAAGCGATGATTTTTCCTTTACCACGCTCATGACGGGGCCGGTCGAAGGTCTGCGGTACGAAAACAATACCGCGCTGGTCATCATCGGGGGCGTGGAATTCTACGTGTCCGACATCTACAAGGTTAGTTAATCGGGCGGCCAGGAAGGCACGGCCCATCAAGCGGGAGGATCCCATGTTCAGGTCTCTATATTCCGGCATTTCGGGAATGTCGGCCCAGATCACCAATCTCGACGTCATCGGCAACAATATCGCCAACAGCAGCACCGTTGGTTTCAAGGCCGGTCGGGTGACCTTCAGCGATATGCTCTCGCAGACCATTCGGGGGGCCACCCGGCCCGAAACCGGAGGCCTGGGGGGGACAAACCCCCAACAGATCGGCCTTGGTACCAGGGTAGGCAGCATCGACACGATATTCAGCCAGGGCAACTTCCAGACCACCGGCAGGAAAACCGATCTCGCCATCCAGGGCAATGGCTTCTTCATCCTCAATAACGGCACGCACACCCTGTACAGCAGAGCCGGCGTCTTTGGGTTGGACAGCCAGAGCATACTGGTCAATCCGACCACGGGCTGGCGCGTGCAGGGTGTCATGGCCGACTCCATGGGGAACATCGGGACCGGACCGTTGACCGACATCTTCATCGATCCGGGCCTGGTCATGCCTGCGAGTGCTTCAACGGACGTTCAGCTCATGGGCAACCTGGACTCGAGCAGCGATGCAACCGGAACCGTCACCCAGAGTCAAATTTTCCTGGCGGCGGCGGACGGTTCCGATCTGTTGACTGCCACCAGCGGCATGGGACAGGGTCCACTGGGCCTGACGGCCGGCGATGTCATCCAGTTGAACGGGACGGCGGGCGGACTGCCCCTTGGGGTCAGTGCTTTCACAGTGGCCGACGGCTCCACCCTCGGGGATCTGGTATCATGGTTGAACCGTTCCATGGCCACCGCCCAGAGGAATGTGGATTTCACCATCGACTCCTCTGGCGCCCTCCAGGTCACCAACAACTCAGGGCAGGATCTGAACGGCATGTCCCTGTCGGCGGGCAATCTGTCGGCTTTCAATGAGAATTTCCGTTTCGATTCGACGATTCCTTCCGGGCAGACGGCCAGGACCAATGAACTGCGCAGTTATGCGGCGGAATCGGATCTGCTGGCCAACCTCTACGACGCGAACGGTTACCCCCTGAATATCGATTTGAGCAATCCCGCGGCCTCCCTGACGTTGGGCGGTTCCGTGGGGGGGACACCGGTCACCGACCACACCATGCCCGTCGGTCCCGGATCAACCCTCGGCGACCTGATGCAGGAACTCCAGAACACTCTGGGCATCAATTCAAATCCCGTGGCACTCAATGACACGGGCCAGATCATCGTGACCGGCGAGGTCGGCACCGATGCCGCCATCAGTGGGATTTCGGTTCGTGAAACGGGAATCAGCAACCCGGTTCTCGAAGGGGCCTTCAGTTTCACACAGACCCAGGCAGCAACGGATGCCCAGGTCTTTTCCCTGGCGACTACCGTGTACGACTCCCTCGGCGACGAACACACGGTGGCCTTCTCCTTCGAGAAGATTCCCGGCCAGAACGAATGGATCTGGACGGCCAGCATGGAGGGCGGGGAAACCATTCTTTCCGGCGGGTCCGGCCGGGTCGCGTTTGCCGACAACGGGGCACTCAGCAGTTACACCTTCGACGACGGGTCCGGCGCCCTGACCTTTCAACCGCAGCCCAATGGGACCCAGGGCGCGGCCAACGTGGTTCTCAATATTGATTTCGGGGAAGTGGGCACCTTGACGGGTCTGACACAGTTCGAGGGGACAGGAGTCATGCAGTCCATCGCCGACGGGTATGGCGCGGGAACCCTCCTGGATTTCAGCATCGACCTGAACGGAGTGATCACCGGGATCTTCTCCAACGACACGACCCAGGACCTGGCCCGGATCGGCCTGGCCCGGTTCGTCAATCAGGAGGGCCTGCACCGTGTGGCCAACAACACATACAGGATCAGCGGAAATTCCGGCCTGCCTCAAGAAACCTTCGCGGGCGAGGGCAACGCGGTTTCATTCCTGTCCGGAGCGCTGGAAAACAGCAACGTGGACCTGGCCAAGGAGTTCACGGACCTGATCGTGGCCCAGCGCGCCTTCCAGGCCAACAGCCGGGTCATCACCACCGCTGATCAGGTGATGCTGGAACTTATCAATATGGTGGGTTGAACCGACCCGGACGGTTTCACCGGCGCAAGGAGCTAAAGTTCATGATAAAAGTCACGAAACTAAATGGGAACGAACTGGTCGTGAACGCGGATCTTATCGAGTTCATC
>DAOWLV010000330.1 GCA_030643455.1 Candidatus Krumholzibacteriia bacterium
AAGCAACGTCTGCGTGATATCGGAGAGGCACGCATCTTCCTGCAGGATGGTGGAGCCAGCGGAACAAATTTGAGTTTTTCCCAGCTGGGCATGGTAGCCCAGCCCGGGAAACCGGTGCCAGCCAAGTCCCCGGTTGTTTTGATAGTGGGGATAGCGCTGGCGTGCCTGGTTGCCGGCACTTTTTTGGGCTGGAAAGTCCTGGCCAATCCGGAACCCGTTCCTGTCCTGCACACGATGATCCCACCGCCGGGAAACACGGACTACGATCTTAGCGGTGGGGCCCCGGGTCCGGTTGCCGTCTCTCCCGACGGCACTAAACTGGCCTTTACCGCTACCGACGAGGAAGGAGTGACCCTTCTGTACCTGCGGCATCTGGACAAGGGTGAGTCCGTCAGCCTTTCCGGCACCGAGGGTGCGGCGTATCCGTTCTGGTCCCCCGACAACAAATTCATCGGCTATTTTGAACCCGGTGACGGCAAACTCAAGAAGGTCGCCGTGGGGGGAGGGCCTCCCGTGACCTTGTGCGTGGCGGAGAACGGCAAAGGCGGGTCCTGGAACAGCCAGGGTGAAATCATTTTTGCCCCCAGTTATGACACCGGGATTTTCAAAGTGCCTGCCATCGGTGGTGACCCGATCCAGCTGACCACTGTCGGTGAGGATTATGATTCCCATCGGCACCCAAGGTTTCTGCCCGGCGGCAAGGAGTTCATTTTTGTCGGGCGCACCTCCGGCAGCGAAAATAATCACGTGCTCATTGCTGCTTTGGATACGGCAATAACCCCCCGGGTCATTGCCGAGACACAGACCAACGCGGATTATGTCGACGGGCACCTTTTATCCGTGCGTGAAGACGTATTGATGGCCACGCCATATACACCCGATCAAGACAAGGTCCGGGAGGGCGGCACGCCGTTGGTGGAAAATGTCCTGTCCATCGCGGGAGCCGCGGTGGGCGTGTTTTCCCCTTCACCGACAGGCATGCTTGTCTATCAGACCGGGGTGTCTTCCCAGGCAGGACAGTTGATCTTTTGGACGGGCATCGACAATGCCGCCCTGGAACAATTGGGTGATCCGGGCCAGGTTTTTCATCCGGCGATTTCCCCTGATGGGAAACAGGCGATACTCGAGGTGCGCGACGCATCGAATGAAGGCACGGACTTGTGGCTGGTCGATTTGGAGACGGGTTTGCGGACGCGGTTCACTTTTGCACCGGGTGATGAGAGTCGCCCCTGTTGGTCGCCCACCGGAAACTCCGTGTTCTATCAATCTTCGGAAGCAGGAACATATCGCATCATGCAACAACCGGTGGAAGGACAGGGTGGTACCGCGATTCTCCTGGAATCCGAGCGGGAGTTTGCTCCCACCAGCGTGAGTGCGGGAGACAATGACCTGTTGCTGGACTTCGAAACTGAGGATGGCAACTTCGACTTGCGGAGCTTGCCCCTGGAGGCCGGTGGCGATGAGATCACAACCCTGGCCGCATCGGCCGAGGGGAATTTGGGTGGGGGAGTGTATTCGCCGGATGGCCGCTGGATTGCCTATCACAACGAAACCGCGGCGGGATGGGACGTCTTTGTCATGCCTGCCGCAGGCGGTATGCGCAAGTGGCAGGTAACCACCGACGGAGCTGTTTACCCCAAATGGAACCACGACGGTACCGAGTTGTGGGTCAGCCGATTCAACGGAGATCTGCATGTCTACTCCGTGGACGGCACCGGCCAGACCTTCCGCGTAGGGAATTTCAACCACCCGCTGACGGTTACTTCGCCGAATGGGAATGGTTGTTTCTACGACTTGCATCCCGACGGTCTTCGCATTCTCCAGACCGGAGTCGACCCGGCCTTTAGATCCGAAGTTTCCTATCTTCACCTGGTCACCGACTGGAAGCGCGGCCTGGCCCAATAGGGCCCTATTTCAGCAAGATGTCGTGACGGGCAATCCCGAGGGTCCGCACCAATTCGCAGCAGGGTTGAGCCCTGGATTTTCAACTCATTTGTTATCAGCAGGTTGCCCCTCAAAAGTTCCCCCGGGGGCACTTTTTCGCAGTGATATCCAATATCCCAGTGAGCTTGAACCGCCGCGCAAGGCGTCGATCCTGTCGGACCTAATTTCAGATGCACCCCGGACTATGCCGGCAGAAAACGATGATCGTTTGTGCTATTGTTCCCCGGCAGTAACCTGAATGGATACCATGAAGGGAAAAAGATGAAGAAACTCGCACTGGCGGTGGCCGCCACGGTGATCGGTCTGGTCGTGGCCGAAGGCCTGCTGCGGCTGACCGGTCTGGGCACCATCCAACCGGAGATCCAGTTCGGCGAGATCACCGGCGCCCGGCTCGAGTCAGGGCTCTTCATTTTCGACAAGGACCTTTTCTGGCGTGAGCCCGAGGGTGCTCCTGACCAGATCCACCTGGGCACACACTTCGTTCGCGTGGGTGATGTCTTTCCGCCCAAGGAGCGCCGGCTTCGGATCCTGTGCCTGGGTGATTCCTGCACCCGACTTTCCCGGACCAATCAGCCTTTTTCGGTGCGCCTGCAGGCAGTACTTGGCCCCAACGCCGAGGTCTTCAACGCCAGCCTCCCCGGCTACACCTCTCACCAGGGTCTGGCCTGGTTGAACAAGCAACTGCTGGCCTCGAAACCGGACGTGGTGGTTGTCTACTTCGGTTGGAACGATCACTGGCGGTCGTGGGGACTGCCCGACCGCGCTTATACCCGCTCCTTGGGCGTCTCCTCATCCCGGTTGTTGAACCTGGTCCGGCCGCGGCCTGCCATCCCGCCTATCCGCCTGCTTCCTGACGAGTACCGTGAAAACCTGATCGAGATGGCCCGCCTGATCACCGGTCAGGGCGGCAAGATGGTGCTGGTGCTTGCTCCGCACAACATCAACCAGGAGAACACCGCCCATTACCGGAAAAACGGCAACATCACCGAAGGGGATGACCCTCAGGCCCTGCACCTTGCCTACCTCGAAATAGCCCGCGACGCCGGCGCACAACCGGGTGTGCGGTTGTACGACGCGGCTGCCCAGTTCGCGGCCATCGCCGAACCCCGCCTCATCCTGCAGCGGGACGGTATCCATCCCACCGATCCGGGGCACCAGGTTCTGGCCCGCGCGCTGGCCGACGACATCACCTGGAACGATCTGGGTGCCCCTGTCCCCCCCGCCGATCCGGTGGCCGTGGGGCTATCGGTCCTGGCCCAGGAGAGTACCTTTCAAGGGGAATGGGATACGGCCTTGCGGCTGTTTCGTCGGTCCCGCTCAGCGGAACCGGAAGGTGTGGGCCAGCGCCTGGGCCTGGCCTGGCTGCTGGCCACCTGTCCCGAGGCCTCTGTGCGAGACGGCGCCGAGGCCCTGGCCCTTCTGGAACCGGTGGCAGATCTTGCGGGACAGTCGGCCCAGTTCCTCGACGTCCAGGCGGCGGCCCTGGCGGAGACCGGCCGCTTCGAGGAGGCGGTCCAAGCCCTGGACCAGGCCCTGGTGTTCCTGGCCAAACAGGGTGGGGGCCAGTCTGAATTTGCCCGCTCCATCCGGGAAAGGCAGGAAAGCTACCGCGGCGGCAAGGCTTTCCGCACCACTGTTCCTTCGGGGTAGTCTGGCGGGATCACGAATCTCTCAGCGGTACAACGCCTTCAACGAGCCCCAGCTGTTCAACTCGACAGAAACCGCGTCGGTCAAGATATAGCTGATGGTGGGCCCATTGGTCGCCGCGACCACGACGGCATAGTTGCCTGGCACATCGGGAACCTCCCCCGTGTCCCAGTCCATGGAGACCGTTTCGCCCACGGGAAACGGTGTGACCACCGGCAGGCCCACGCATCCGGTGACACACTCGCCCGTATCCTCGTTGAAGATGACGAAGTAGGGATATGAAATGAAATCCTCTTCGTTGGGTCCGGCATTGTAGGCCGTGATGTGCACGATCTCGCCAACGGCGTAAACGGGCTTGTCGGTGGTCAGAATGATTTCGGCAAGGGCGGCGCCGGCGGTGCCGAGCAACAGGAGGGCCAGCAGGACAGTGGAGATACGGGTGCTGGTTTGCATGACGATTCTCCTTCATGAATCAGTGCCGCAAACGTTTTGGTGGTCGGTCCCTATCTCAACATTTTAATCCATCCAGTGCTTATTTGCCTCCATAACTTTCCGTTTCTGGGGGGTCTGAGGCATGTCCTGCCCTTCTGGCCTACCGTTTACCCTCCGAGTTGATGCAGGGGTACTCACCATCGAGGTCGAAAAGCCCCGAATGGAACCGGGCCGCGAT
>DAOWLV010000253.1 GCA_030643455.1 Candidatus Krumholzibacteriia bacterium
CCCGGCAGACACGAGGTCCTCTTGGCCGGCGGCGGAGGACCGCGGCGCCAGACGGACATCGACTCCCCAGTCGGTCAGCCACCAGGACCAATCAAGGGCGGGATATCCAGCCTGGATTCCCGCGCAACTCCTCACCAGGGATAGTTCGGACGCCTGGGCCGTCCGCCACAACAGTGTTGGGCGGGGTTCAGGCAGCACGTTGTTCTCGTCCAGCCACAGGACGACCGGCGTCATCAACCCTTCCAGTTCCTGGGGAACCCCGGGCAGCAGGACAAGAATTCGATCCTTGAGAAGACCCACGAGTCCCGGCGCGGACCCCACGGGGTTGGTCAGGGGAGTCATGCCCCGGGGAACCTGGGACTGGCGAACCGCCCCAGGCGAGGATTTGATGCCGCGCTTTTCCCAGCGCTCCCGGAGCTGGCGCTTGACCTGGGAGTCCTCGACCAGTTCCACCTCTGCCCACCCGGCCACCACCTCGCGGGTCATGTCGTCGGGCGTGGACCCGAGCCCCCCGGTCACGAAAACCAGATCGCCCGCCTCGGTCCGGTCCAGGGCCCGGGATATATCCTCCTGCCGATCAGGGACCACCTGGATCAGGGCCACCTGCACCGCATGACCGCCGAGGGCCTGCTGGATCCGCCGGCTGTTGGTGTCGGCCGTCCGACCTTCGAGCAGTTCGTCCCCGATCGCAATGATCTTGACTCCGCCACGACCTGCCCCTGCCGGCATGGTCACCACCCCAACCTGGCCAGCAGCAGCAACGTCCCGTGGGTTGCCAGGCAAGCAAGGGCGCCCGCACCGATATCGTCGGCCATGATCCCGATTCCTCCCCCGCCACCGAGTTTTTCCAGCCTGCGCACCCCCAGGGGCTTGAAGATGTCGAAGAAGCGGAACCAGAAGAATCCCAGGATCCACCCTGTCAGCCCCGCGCTCAACCCCAGATAGGTGACCAGCATGCCTGCCACCTCGTCGATCACAACCAGGGAAGGATCCTCGCCGTGGATTTTTTCCAGCTGCCCCGCGACCGGGATCCCGATCACCGTCACGGCCACCAGCAGCAGGGCCGTCAGCCACAGGGAAATCGGTCCGAGGAAGGTCCAGGCCATCCACCACAGGACCATGAACAGGAAACTCGCCACCGTGGCCGGGGCAATGGGTGCGAAACCGGTTCCGAAAAATGTGCCGATGGTGTAGAGGAGCGGGCGTGGCATGAGGATCCTTTCAGCAGGGCGTCGCGATGAGATCATAACGGGACCAGCGGAGAAGAACCTAACTTTTCGACCGACGGACGGCAACAGAAAGGGCGCGACTTTCCAGTCGCGCCCTTCGTCTGTCGCCGGGTGGCCGGCTGCTTGCCGCCAGGGGTCAGGCGGTCTGCAGCTGGCGCAGGACCTTTTTGGCCACGCACTTGAGGGTGTCGAAAACGCCCACGCCGTTGACCGCCACGGCCTCGAAGTTCTCGTAACCCTCGGGATTGAGTTCCTTGTTGAGTTCATCCACGGGAATGGCGTCGGGCATGTCCCGCTTGTTCCACTGGATCACGAAGGGAATCTCGTCCAGGCTCAGATCGTATTCCTTGAGGTTGTCGTGCAGATTGTACAGGGCTTCGATGTTGGCGTCGAAGCGTGCCTCGCTGCTGTCTGCCACGAATACGATGCCGTCAACGCCGCGCAGGATCAGCTTGCGGCTGGCGTTGTAGTACACCTGACCGGGAACCGTGTACAGATGAAAGCGGGTCTTGAACCCCTTCACCTCGCCCAGTTCCAGGGGCAGGAAGTCGAAGAACAGGGTCCTGTCCATCTCGGTGGCCAACGTCACGAGTTTACCCTTTGTCTCGGGCGCCAACTTCTCGTAGACGTACTGGATGTTGGTCGTTTTCCCACCGAGACCGGGGCCGTAATAAACGACCTTGCAGTTGATCTCCCGGGACGAATAATTAATCAGCGACACGGCTCTACCCCTTTTGACCTGCCGATTTCGGGGACGGTCCCCCGGCCTCAGTCAGCGAACAGACTATCAATCTCGGCTTCCACTTGCAAAGTGAACGATTCATCTATCTCATCGAATTCCTCGTTGCGGTATTCCAGCTTCTCGTAGAGGGTCTCGATGATCGCGTCGAGTTCCTCCATCGCCCTTTTCACGCGCAGCCTGACCAGCCCCAGGGTCGTACTCTTGTTGAACAGGACCACCAGGACCACACCCTTGGCTATTTTCCCGAGGTACATGCTGTCCTGGGCCCCCTGATGGAACAGGGTGCTGAAATCCTTTTCACCGATCATTTTGGCGAGCTGGTAATTGGCCTCGAAATCGGCCGCGCAGAGTGAGGTGAAACTGGTCAGATCGAATTCGACGTCAGGGCCGCACTGGCTGATCAATTGACTGGTTCGGTCGATCAGCATCACAAAGCCCGAACGGCTGCTTTTCAGCAGATCCTCCAGGACATTGTTGATGGCCCAGTAGTCTTCTTCGAAAATGGCCCATTCGGCTCTGACCATGAAACGATCTCCTGCCGACCCCCGCCGGCGTTTGACGTTTGGAAAACAAAGTACATGACTCTAAAAGGGTATCGTCCCAGCGGAAGCCCACTTAACCGTGAATTTCATCAAATTGATGAGATTCGGCAACTGGCAGTCTGTGGGTGGATCAGAAGGACCTGCGGAACTGGAAGGCCCGCTGAAGTGTCACCTCGTCGATGTAGGCCAGGGCACCGCCGACGGGAATCCCCGTGGCCAGCCGCGTCATCTGGAGATCCCGGTCCGCGAAAAGCCGCTGGAGGTACAGCGCAGTGGTTTCACCCTCCACGCTGGCGTCCAGGGCGATGATCACCTCGGTCACCCCGTCCTGGTCCAGGCGCCCGCCAAGGCGATGAAAGGGCAGATCCTCCGCCCGAACCCCGTCCAGGGGTGAAAGCAGGCCACCCAGCACGAAGTAGCGCCCCCGGTAGAAACCGGCCTTTTCAAAGGACAGGATGTCCACCGGTGTGGCGACGATGCAAATCTGGGTCGGATCCCGGCGTTCGGACCTGCAGATCCGGCAGGGATCCGCTTCGGTGATAGCCCCGCAGGACGAACAATTGGTCACCTGACGTCTGGCCTCGGTGACCGCCGCGACGAGTTCCTCGGCCGGTCCATCCACCTCGTCGCGGCCCACCAGGTGCAGAGCCAGCCGTGTGGCTGACTTCCGCCCCAGACCGGGCAGACGGCTCAGGCTCTTGACCAGCCTTTCCAGGGCGGGTGACTGGAATTCCCCGCCATCACCGCTTTCGATATTCCTGGCCACGGTCAACCCATGCCGGGCAGGTTCATACCTGGCAGGTTCATTCCGCCGGTCACGGAACCCATTTCCTTTTCCACCAATGCATCGACGTTCTTGGCACCTTCGTTCACGGCCGCGACGATCAAATCCTGCAGGAAATCGATGTCATCCGGGTCAAGGGCCTCCGGTGCGATTTCGATGCTTTTGAGGCGGTGTTTGCCGTTCATCACGACCTTCACCTGTCCACCTCCCACCTCGGCGGTGACTTCCTTGCTCTCCAGCTCTTCCTGGGCCTTGGCCATCTTGGCCTGCATCTGCTGGGCCTGTTTCATCAGTTTGTTGAGGTCCATGTTTCCTCCCGGGTCCTGCGGCCGGGCCGCTGGTCCCTGTATTCCGGTTCAGGCGGGCCGGACGCCCGCTCACAAAATGCTCACTTGCCGGGCGGAACCCAGCGCTCACGCTCGCTGTCGGGCAGAGGCTGTCCGCCCATCATGTCCACCAGATCTCCCAGGGACTTGTCCTGCTGGCAGGCCTTGTCGAGTTCTTCCCGGTGGGTGGGCGCCACTTCCTGCCTGATCTCCTCCTTGACCTCCTGGGCCTGGCCCTGGTCCCCAAGCACCAGTTCGACCTTGATCCTGCGCCCCCACAGGGAATTGATCTGGTCCTCGATGGTCGAACACTCGGCCGCGATGCTGGTGACCTGGAATTTCTTGTCCTGGGTGAACGAAACCGTCAGCAGGTTTCCGTCCTTCTCCAGCCGGGGCAGGCCGTTCATCAGGCACGAACCCAGCCTGGGGTTCTGTTTCATCAGTTGATCGATCAGGCCTGTCCAGCCGGGCACGGCCACGTCGGCGGCAGTCAGATCAGGAGTCGCCCCCTGCCGCGCCGGGCGGGCGGACGCTCCCCGGGTCGAGGTCCTGGGAGTCGGCGGCTTGGGCGCCGGAGTTTTGGGCGCCGAAGTTTGGGGCGCCGGACCCCGGGCGTCGCGGGCCAAGCCCCCGCCTGCCAGTCCGCCGCCGGGAGTATCTGCGCCCAGAGCTTCAAGACGCCGGGCCAGGTCCCCCAGAAGCACCCGGGATTCGAAACGGCAGTACTCGACGAGTGAAGCCTCCAGCAGGATCCGCGGCTGCGTGCTGCGGTGGATCCTTTCGAAATGGCGGCTCGCACGGTCGATCAGGGCCAGCAGATCCTGTTCCTGGAATTGCCCGGCCTGGCCGGACAGGGTTTCCACCTGGTCGACAGGAAGATCGACCATGGGCGCGAGGTCAGGATCGATCTTCAGGATCATCAGGTTGCGGAAATTGGCCACCACACCGCGGGCGAAAGCGTCGAGACTCTGGCCGCCGTCGGCCAGGCCTGCGACAAGCCGCAGGGCCCGGGCCGAATCGCGGGTCACGATCGCCTCGTTCAGTTCGATGAACAACTCGGACCGGATCAGCCCGAAGGCCGCCACCACGGCCTCCTCGTCGATGACTCCGTCCGCCCCGGCGACCACCTGATCCATGAGGCTCAGACCGTCCCGCATGCTGCCTTCGGCCAGGGACACGAGCAACCGCAGCCCCGTTTCGGCCAGGGTCACACCTTCTGTCGAGGCGATTTCGTTCAGCCGCCCAGCCAGTTCATCCCGACTCAACAGGCGGAAATCGAATCGCTGACACCGGCTCAGAATGGTCCGTGGGATCTTGTTGGGTTCGGTGGTGGCGAAGAAGAAGAACACCCGGGGGGGCGGTTCCTCGAGGATCTTCAGCAGGGCGTTGAAGGCCCCTTTGGAAAGCATGTGGACTTCGTCGATGATGAAGACCCGACTGCTGCCCTCGCTCGGAGAATACTGGGCCATGTCCCGCAGTTCGCGGATGTTGTCGACACCCGTATTGCTGGCCGCGTCGATTTCCAGGACATCGAGATAATTTCCCCGGGCAATGGCCAGGCAGGTTTCACAGGAACCGCAGGGATCACCCTGACGATTCTCCAGACAGTTGATGGCCTTGGCCAGCAAACGTGCCACCGTGGTCTTTCCACAGCCCCGGGGACCGGAAAAC
>DAOWLV010000101.1 GCA_030643455.1 Candidatus Krumholzibacteriia bacterium
ATCGCGATTATGCCGGACCCGTCCTGCCCGCCGTCACGCCGTGATCGGCTGCGCCCGCCCCCGAACCACATGCCGCGCAGGCCGACCTCGGCCAGGATCACGATCGCGCCGGCCAGCACGCCCGCGAAGAGCATCAACTGGATGTCACGGTTGCGGATGTGGGCCATTTCGTGGGCGATCACGCCCTGGAGTTCGTCGCGGCTGAGCCGCTTGAGCAGCCCGCTGGTCACCGCCACCGAAGCGGCTTCGGCCCGTCGTCCGGTGGCGAACGCGTTGGGCGCCGGATCATCGATGACGTAGACGGCCGGCATCTTGGGCAGTCCGGCCGCCAGGGTCATCTCCTCGACGACGTTGAACAGGATCGGCAGGTCCTTCTTCTCGACCCTTTTGGCGCCCGAAATCGCCAGCATGACGTTGTCGCCCTTGAACCAGGCGGTCAGGGTCATGAAGAACCACACCACCACGGCTATGACCACCCCGGTCGATCCGCCGCCTCGGCCCCAGAAATACTCACCGCCAAACCAGCCCAGGGCCACCAGCAGCAGGGCGGTGAAAAACACCAGGACGACGGACTTGCGCCTGTTGGCTGCTATCTGTTCCCACATATCAGCTGAAGTCCACCTTGGGGGCCTCGCGCTGGGCTTCGTCCTCGACCTCGAAGAAGGTTTCGGCCGTGAAGTTGAACATGCCCGCGATGATGTTGCTCGGGAACATCTGCACCTTGTTGTTCATGCGCATGACGGTCTCGTTGTAGAACTGCCGTGCGAAACTGATCTTGTTCTCGGTGCTCGCCAGTTCCTCCTGCAGGGACAGGAAGTTCGTGCTGGCCTTCAGGTCGGGATAACTTTCGCTCACGGCAAACAGACGACCGAGCGCAGCGGTCAGCCCGCCCTCTGCGGCCATGCGTTCTGGCATCCCGCCGGCGCCCGAGATGGCCGCCCGGGCCTGGGTCACCGCCTCGAGGGTTTCCCGTTCATGGGACATGTAACCCTTGACCGTTTCCATGAGGTTGGGAATGAGATCGAAGCGCCGCTTGAGCTGCACGTCGACCTGGGCCCAGCCTTCCTTGACCTGGTTGCGCAGACCGACCAGCCCGTTGTACATGCCGACCACCCACGCGACCACGACCACGACCAAACCGACCAGTATTAGAAGGGGAATCATTATCCATCACCTTTCGTGGGGAACATCCCGCAGAGGAATTCCCGGACACTCGGCTGGACATGCCAGCCATCAGCCTTGAGATCGCCGGCCAGGTCGGCCAGTTCATCGGTGTCGAACCAGATGCCGCAGCCTTCCGGACAGCTGTCGATCAGTACCCGGCGGCCTGGTCCGATATTCACCTTGTTCATCTTGTGTCTGCACAGGGGACATGGCCGACTGGGCTCGTCCGTTTCCACATCGACCAGGGCCGACGCGTCGGAAGTGCCGAGCAAAAGATCCAGTTCGCCGTGATCGAACCAGATACCCTGGCAGTCCGGACATAGATCCAGCTCGATCTGCTCGAATTCGACCACATACGTAGGCACATGGCAGACGGGACATTTCATTGTCTTCCTCCTCGGGGGAGAATGACGTACCTGAAGGGTTTTGGCAATGAGGAGTTGGGGAGATTTATGTGTTATTGAAGTAACGTTGAATTTAAGTTTTCAGTTTTAATTATTTGTAATTAATTCACCATTTTACCTGGCTGATTTCGTTGTTTTTTCGTATCTTGGTTCCACCTCCCCAAGGATGCCCTTTTCCAAGGATGGAATCATGTCGAATATTCCCGAATTCAGCCCCGATCTGGACGCCGACCAGGCCCATATTGCCCTCAAAAAGAGTGTCGAAATCCTGGACCAGGTGCAGCACTGCGCTTTGCTGTGGTTCGGCGAGATCATGGGCCGCAAGCTGTACCGCGACCTGGGGTTCAGCTCAATGCGTTCGTACGCCACAGAAGGGCTTGGATTCTCCCCGACCCGCGCCGGAGATTTCATACGTCTGGCCAAAAAACTGGAATCCCTGCCGATCGTGAAGAAGGAAATGGCCACCGGCAAGCTGGGCTACACCAAAGCACGGGAGGTTGTCTCGGTGGCCGACCCGACCAACGAGAAGGAATGGGTGAAGGTGGCGAAGGAGCAATCACGCCGCGAGCTGGAGGCCACGGTCCGACAGGCGAAGAAGCTGGCTTCCCAACAGAGAAAGGAAAATCCGGACCAGGTTGAGTTGATGCCGCGTCCGGCGCACAGCGTGCCTTCCGCTGTTGTGCCCATGCGCGTTGGATTCGAACTCACTCCTGTACAGTACGCCCGTTACGAGGCGATGCTCGCGAAGATTGGTCACGGTGGAAGCAAGGCTGAATTGTTGATGGATATGGTAGAGGCTCTGTTGGTTGCTGACGAAAACACCCCCCGGGGGGCGTTTGCCGATCCCCACTATCAGATCCACATCCACCAATGTCCGACCTGCGCCAAGGCAACCGTTCAAACGCCCCAGGGCGAAATGGAAATCTCCAAAACCGAAGTTGAGGTCGCCAGGGAGAATGCTCAAATCCACAAACCCGGGGAGCGCAACAAGTCCACCATCCCGCCCCGGATTCGCCGCGAAGTCCTGGCCCGCGATCGCCACCGCTGTCGCCGCAAGGGTTGCAACCACACCAGATTTCTGGAAATCCACCACCTGACCCCGCGCTCAAAAGGCGGTTCCAACGATCCCGAAAACCTGGTTACTCTTTGCACCGCCTGCCACAAACTGTTGCATGAGAAGGGAGGAGATCCACAGAGTCTGCTGGTGCCAAGTGTGGTAGAATTCTCTGCCAACGATGGCCGGGTTCCGCAACCACCACAGGTTTCGTCATGCTCAAAAGAACCAGCGAATATCTGAAAGCCCTGGGTCTGACCGGCCCCACCGTGATCATCGATGAAACCGGGGCCCGGGCCAACATCAACGCCATGGCGGACAAGGCTCGCCGGTCGCATGTCGCCTTTCGCCCGCACTTCAAGACCCACCAGTCCCCGGTGATCGGCCGCTGGTTCACCGATGAGGGTGTCGATCGGATCACGGTTTCTTCGGTCAGGATGGCCGAGCAGTTTGCCGAGTGCGGCTGGACCGATATCACCATTGCCTTTTTACTGAATCCCCTGGAGTTGCCACGGGTGCGCAACCTGGCCGGGTATCTGGACCGACGCGGCGGACGGCTGGGTTTGACGGTGGATTCCGTGACCGCGGCCCGGATGGCGTCGGGGCTGGATGCTCCGGTGGCCGTCTGGCTCAAGGTGGACACGGGTTACGGTCGCACGGGCATCCGGTGGGACGACCATCAGAAACTGCAAGCCGTTCTGGAACAGTGCCGCGGGACAACCGTGGCCGCGGGCCTGCTCACCCACAGCGGCCACAGCTATGAGGTGCGAGGAACCGGCAGAATCACCGCTATCTATGACGAGACCATCGCGCGAATGAACACCGCCCGCGAGAGTTGCACCCACCCAGATCTGGCCCTGTCTTTCGGCGACACCCCCTGCTGCAGCGTGGTCGACGACCTGTCGGCCTGCGACGAGATCCGCCCGGGGAATTTCGTCTTCTATGATCTGATGCAACTTCAGATCGGCTCCTGCACCGAGGCCCAGCTGGCCGCTGCCGCTGTCTGTCCCGTGGTGGGCATCTACCCCGAACGGAATCAGGTGGTCTTGCACGGAGGCGCCGTGCATCTGTCCACCGAAAGCCTGCAACTGGAAGATGGCCGGAAGATCTACGGACAGCTGGGAACCCTGGAATTCGGGGAAAGTAATCACGAAGGGGACCTGGGGCCGGCAGGTCTGGGCCAAGTCCTGGACAAGGCCACGTTGGTTTTGCTATCCCAGGAACACGGGGTCCTCGAATGCGCGCCGGATTCATTTTCCCAGCTGCTGGGGGACCTGGAGATCGGCGACCTGGTCGTGGTCTGGCCCGTTCATTCGTGCCTGATGTGCGACCTTCAGCGGGATTTATCCATTCTGCCTTGATTCGTGAGTAAAAAAGGGGCCCGGTGGTTACCGGGCCCCTCGTTCATTGCAGAGTCTCGAGAATTAACGGTACAGACTCTTAACGCCACCCCAGCTCATATCTTCAGCGGGAACGACGTCGTACGCGTTGTTGTCAACGGTCATGAAGTAGAAGAACTCATTGACCGGGCCGGTGAAGGCCTGCGGGCCAACCCACAGCCAGTATTCCTCGCCGGCGTTGACGGCGAAGGACAGGGTCTGGGGATCGCCACAGCTGGGGGCAGCCGACTCGAGGACGCCAACACTACCGCAGTCCAACGGACCCAAGGTGAACATGTAGGTCGGGAATTCGGACTCGACCGTGAAGTTCATCATGCCGTCTTCCATAGCAGTAACGCTGAACCAGTCAGTGTCGCGGGTTTCTCCGCCAGCATCACTGATGTACCAGCCACTCACTCCGCACATCCAGGCCGCGCCGTCAATGGGCGAGCCGTCTTCCACGTTGATCCAGTCGATGTACTGGAAGGGGTTGCCGAACTCGGGAGAGTTGCAGCCACCGTTATGGGCGTCCGCGTATCCGTCGCTCAGATGGGGCTCATTCTCGAGCACGGCATCTTCGGGGCAATACACGAAGCACTGCTCGTATTCCGTGACCGTGAGCACGTAATCGCCGGAAGCACTACCGTAACCGTCGACGACGATGAAGTAGCCGATTCCACCATTCAGTGCAACTTGCTCGATCTTCGAAACGTAGTCCGAATAGAAGTCATCGTTGCAGGCGATCATGTTCAGACTCTCATCGTAGACATAAACCTTGGTGTCGTAAGTCGAACCAAGGAGATCCACGACAGCAATAAGGTTGGCAGCAGGCGTGAAGCTGTAGACCACGTCAGGAGAGAGGGAGTCCGTGTAAGGGCAGACCTCATCGTAGTCGTGGGCGTAGCCAACCGTGGTGCCCGTGTCGGTGTAAGGCAGACCCGCGATGGGGGTAGCATCAAAGATGGTGTCCCCACCCTGTTTGGGCACGGCCGGCGGATCATAGGACTGGTGCGGGGTGTTTTTTACGGGAACTTCCCTTGTGTTGCCCAGATCCGCGGCGATTGCCGTACCGGCGATGGCCATGATCATCAACACCATGATAGCTTTGCGCATGATCGTCCTCCCTAAGTCAGTGAATAATCATTGTGGGATTTGCAAATCCTCACGTTGGTCAAGCGGCAGGGTCGTGATTCAAGAAGCTTTGGCACCGAAGGCGAGACCAGTTATTTACCCGCGTCGTGCCCCTGGAGACGGCCCCTCAATAGGCGATTCCTTACCGCAACTAGGAGCGTACCACCATTTATGCTGAAAAATCAACAACTAATTTCATATTTCAGCCGAATTTTTTGGTTGTGCCCCTGAAATTGTTTCATGTGCTAAATCCGTAAGCACCTAAAGTCCCTCAAGTGCGCCGTATTGTACCGTTAGTTGCTGTTTGGTCATGGTTTTCCTTTAAATTATCTCCTATAACATTTTCCGAGGTTCAAACGAATTTTTTCCCAACCGGCTGGCGCCAGTCCAAACCTGCCAAGCACAGCCGTTGACCCCGGTTCCGCATTTCTGTAATCCATTCGAAAAAGGGTCCCGGTATCGACGGGGACCCTCTTTCTGGATGGAATCGTGAGAATTAGCGGTACAGACTCTTGACCTGTCCCCAGCTCATTTTTTCGTCGGGAACCACATCGAACATGTTCTTGCTCACGGTCATGAAGTAAGGGAATTCCGTAACATGTCCCGGACCTTCTTCGGCAGCGACGCCACCACAAGGTCGTAGGAATGGTCCATCAGGTCCCGCACCAGCTCCAGACTCACAGAATCATCCAGCTTCACGCTGTTCCAGTGTTTCTTGTTCATGTGGTAAGCCCCGGTGATGCCGGGATGCTGCTCGCGCAGTTCGATCGCCCGTTCCGGATCGCACTTCAGGGCGATGTAGACCGGAACCTCCTCCCAGGCCAGCAAACCGAACATCTTGCCGGCGACCTTGAAGACCATGGCCTGCGGTCCAAAGGGGAATTCATCGACCGCGCCGGGCTTGCCCAGCATGTGGTCCCGCAGGATGTCCATGCGCGGATCGAGATCATCGGTGTGAGGTTCTTTAACCATGACTCTCCTCCTCCCAACCGTGCGAGCAGATGGGACACTGAACCAACCTCTTGCGACCGGTTGGAATGACCGGAATGAAAAACAGGGTGATCCAGTTGGTCACCTCGGTCCGCCGCCACTGGGTGTGGTTGTTGCAGCGCTTGCAGGTGCGGTACTGGTCCAGGCCCAGATCCTTGACGCGCGGACCGTAGCCGAAAATGAAGAACATCAGTCCTCCTCCACGTGGGAAGCGGCCCGCCCGGCCCAGTACCAGACAGACTCGGCGAACTCACCGGCGGAATATTCACAAAAGGTGCCGCCGGGTTTTTCCAGCATGTTGCGGGCCATGGTCACCGGATCCATGGGTTCGACTTCCACGGGACCCGCGATCAGGCACACGACTTCCCAGTCGAAGTCGCCGCTGCGGGCGCCATCATTTTCCAGCAGGGTATCGGCGGAATACAATACCACCGAGGCGAAACGAACTTCTTCCCGCGGGCCTTCGGCGGTGACCCGGACAAATCCGTCTTCGAAAGCCTGCCGGCGATCATAAACAGCGTGAAGGACCGTGTTTTCATCAACCTGCACCGTACTGGAAACGAATCCTGTCGGATCCACCGGCACCACAACGACCTGGTCCAGATCATCCCGGCCCGACCCCGGACGCCGCCGTGGCCACCGGTCCCGCACCAGATCCAGCAATCCTGAAGCCGTTCCTTCGTACCAGGTGTGTTTGCCGCCGGGTACGTGCCGGCCGCTCGCGAAATCGCTCCATCCCAGTTTCAAGGTGCCAACATCATCATTTTTCAAGACGGAACCTCTCGGTTGTATTATTTTTTCAGCGGAATCGAATCGCCCCACGGTTACGAACCGGTAACGAGGAGCCATTATGGATTATCCGGTCAACGACACGCAACTGATTCGCGACTGCGAGATCGGCAAAGGCACCAAGGTCTGGAATTTCGTCAACATGTACGGCTGCACGATAGGCTGCGATTCGATGATCGGCACCTTCGTGGAAATCCAGGAAGGCGTGACCATCGGCGATCGGACGCGCGTGCAGAGCCACACCTTCATCTGCGACATGGTCTCCATCGGCAACGACGTCTTCGTGGGCCACGGCGTGATGTTCATCAACGACACCATGCCGCCCCAGCCCGAAAAGGACAAGTGGCTGCCGACCACCATCGAGAACGGAGCCAGCCTCGGCTCGAACTCCACCATCATGCCTGTGCGTGTCGGCAAGGACGCCGTGGTCGGCGCCGGTGCGGTGGTCACCAGGGATGTGCCTGACGGCGCCATCGTGGCCGGTTGCCCCGCGAAGATCCTGCGTTTCAAGGATGGTTATGGACCGGAGAAGTCCGGTACCTGATGACCTTCGCCAGCCGATCAGCCTGCCTTCTATTGGGTCTTCTCTTGATGGGTACTTCGGCCCGGGCTGAAACCTCCGCAGCCGCCGCCATCGACACGACCGTGACCGACTTGGGCGACATGGTCGTCAGCGGCCAGGCAAACCAGGCCCCCGCCCCGGACAAGACCACCATCGACGCACCGTTGATCAAGGTCCGGGATCCCGGATCCCTGGCGGACCTGGGCGGATTGATTCCCTCGGCCCGCGTGGCCACCAATTCCCGCGGCGACAGCCACCTGATGATCCGCGGCGCTCCCGAACGGCACGTGCAGGTCTTCCTGGACGACATCCCCTTGAACCTGCCCTGGGATGAGCGGGTGGACCTGCAGACCATTCCCATCACCGGCGCCGGCCGCATCGAAGGCACGCGCGGCATGACCACCCTGCTGGACGGGCCCGGCGTGCTGGCCGGCAGCGCGCGCATCCTGTCCCCGGTTCCCGTGGATCCACCCCGCCGGACCAGCGCCGGTCTGGCCTTCGGGCAGTACGGGAAAACGATCGCGGATCTCCAGCACCAGGACCGCCTCGGGGCCTGGGACGTCCTGGCGGCGGCCGGCTGGCAGGACCAGGACGCCTGGCCACTGCCCGCCGACGCCCAGGAGACCACGGGGTCCAAAGAGCGTGAAAACAGCGATCTGAATCAGGTTTCTCTTCTGCTGCGGGGCAGCCGTCCGGTGGCGCAGACCGGCCGGCTTAACTTGTTGGCCACCGGTTGGTCCGCCGAAAAAGGCGTCCCGCCGGAACTGCATCTGGGCGATGAAGCCCGCTTCTGGCGTTACCCGGTTCGCAAGCGTGGCTTGTTGGGGGCCTCCATTGACCTGCCCCTGGGCCAGGAAGCCCTCTGGGATCTGAAGGCGGCCTTGTCGGCCGATTATTTCGAACAGGAAATCGACCCGCGCGGTCCCGACGGCTGGGACCAACCCCTCATTGACGGCCAGGACTATGAAATGAACTGGGACCGCACCGGATTCGGCAAGGTCCGCTTGAACCGCTGGCTCGGCGACAGCGCGCAGATCACTGCCCAGATAGATGCCCGGTACACCCATCACCGGGAAAGCCTCGTTGTCGGCGGTCCTGTCGAAGCCTACGCCCAGTGGCTGACCTCCCTGGTGGTTCAGGGCGAGGTTCAGCCCGGCGACAAATGGATCCTCCAGGCAGGGGGTGGCATTGATCACGCCGCTACCCCGGAATCGGGCGACAAGTCCGCCAACGAACCCGAAAGCGCGCCGGCGGTGAATCTGCGGGCTCTGTATCGTGTGGGGACGCAGACTCGTGTGTATGCCGCCGCCTCCCGCCGCAGCCGGTTTCCTTCGTTGCGCGAACTCTCTCCGGCGCCCTGGGACGATTCGTTCCCAATCCCGATCTCAAGCCAGAGCAGCAGGACCTCTACGAACTCGGCATGGCCTCTGATCATCGCGTCTGGGGCATCGAAGCCGCGGTATTCCTGAACTACCTGCACGATGGTATCGAAAAAACGAAGCTGCCCGGAGAGGGTAAACAATTCCAGCGGGTCAACCGCACCGAGATAAGAGTGCCGGGCGTGGAACTTGTCGGCCACTGGAACGCGGCGCAAGATCTTGTGATCAATCTGC
>DAOWLV010000065.1 GCA_030643455.1 Candidatus Krumholzibacteriia bacterium
AGAAGGATCATGATGATCTTTTCCAGCTTGATCCACTCGAAAAGGTTGGCGTTGAGGGCCATCCAGTCGGTCGCGTAATACTGGTAACCCAGGGCGTCTTCCAATCGATCTGATACCCGGTCTGCCCGCATCAGGTCACTCACCTTGACCCCGATCATCGAGGCTCCACCGGGGCCGTACCCGAAGAATTCACGGGTGGCGGTCAGATCGACATAGACGAACCGGCTGTCGAATTCGAACATGCCGGTCTCGAAAAATCCGACCACCACGAACTGCCGGCTTTCGGCCTCGATCCGATCGAGGTCGAGTTCGCCGTTGACCGTGGTCAGGACCACCGTGTCCCCGGTCGCGGCGTAGAGGCTGTTGGCCAGATCAGCCCCCAGAATGACCCGGGGCACACCAGGCCCCGTGAGGTCGTCCAGCACCGATGCGTCGGGCAGGAGGTAACGACTCAGGGGCTGGACCGTGTCGACCAGGTGGGGCTCGATCCCCCACGCCACGATCTCCTTGATCCTGGGTGGCCCGATGGTGCGGGAAGCGGTGGCCAGTCCTACCTGCCGGATGAAGGGCGCCACCCCGACCACCTCCGGATCGGTGCCGACGGCATCCATGACCTTGCCCAGATCGGTGAATCCCTCGGGTGCCGAGGTGATGATCGAGATCATGGGCATGTTCTCGACGAAAGTGCGCCGCATTTCACTGTGGAAGCCGTTCATCACCGCCAGGGTAATGTTGAGAACCGTCACGCCGATGGCGATACCCACGACGGCGGTCACGCTGCCCCGGCTCAGAAAACGGCTATGCCGCCTGCTGCGCAGATATCTCATGGCGATGTAACCCGCGAATTGCATCTAGGTGGTGCCGCCTTCCGGATGATCATTCCGGTCGATCCGTTCGGGACGCGTGTGGGGAAAAAGCAACACGTCGCGGATGTTGTTGGTGTCGACCAGCAGCATGATCAGGCGGTCGATGCCAAGCCCCATCCCGCCGGTGGGAGGCATACCCTGTTCCATGGCTTCCAGAAACGCTTCGTCGATGGGCTGGGCCTCGTCGTCTCCCGCCTCCATCAAAGTCTTCTGATCCTCGAACCGGCGACGCTGCTCGCGCGGATCGTTCAACTCGCTGAAGCTGTTGGCCACCTCGAATCCGGCGATGAAAAGCTCGAACCTCTCCACCAGACCATCGGTTTCCCGGTGGGCCTTGGCCAGGGGCGAAAGTTCCTTGGGATGGTCCATGACAAATGTCGGCTGAACCAGTTCCGGCTCCACCAGTTCGCTGAAGAGCTCGTCCAGGATCTTGTCCCGGCCCATGCCCTTTTTGATCACCACCCCGTGGCCCTTGGCCAGCCTGGTCAAGGCGTCGGTATCCAGGGCCATGAGATCCTGGCCGGTCTTGTCGGCCAGGGCATCCATGAAGCGCACCCGGGCGAACGGCAGGTTGAAATCCATCTCGAGGTCGCCATAGGTCAGTTTCCCGTCCTGGCCGAAACGAAGCGCAAGCCGCCGCAGCATCCTTTCGGTCAGATCCATCATGCCGTGGTAGTCCCAGTAGGCCGCATAACATTCGAGCATGGTGAATTCCGGGTTGTGGGTCCGGTCCATGCCCTCGTTGCGGAAATCCTTGGCGATCTCGTAGACTTTTTCCAGGCCTCCGATGATCAGGCGCTTCAGGTAGAGTTCATCGGCGATGCGCATGTACAACGTCATGTCCAGCGCGTTGTGGTGGGTGGTGAAGGGGCGCGCGGTGGCTCCGCCGTACAGGGGCTGGAGCACCGGGGTCTCGACTTCCAGGAACCCTTCCTCGGCAAAAAAGGACCGGATGTCGGTGATGATCTCGCTGCGCAGCTTGAATCGTTCCCGGCTGTCCGTGTTCATGGCCAGATCCAGGTGGCGTTGGCGGCTCCTGTTCTCCAGGCTCATGTCATGAAACTTTTCCGGCAGGGGCCGGATGGCCTTGGCCAGGAAGGTGAAGTTTTCGACCTTGATACTCAGCTCGTCCGTGCGGGTGCGAAACAGGGTGCCTTCCACCCCGATCCAGTCCCCGATGTCGATGAGCTTCTGGATAAGCCGGAATTTCTCCTCGCCCAGGTCATCCTTGCGGAAATAGGCCTGGATCATGCCCCACTCGTCCTGGATGGGCACGAAAAGCGTCTTGCCCGTCCCGCGTTTAGCCATGATCCGCCCCGGGAAACGAACCTTTTGCTCCGCTGCGGTCAACGCCTCCTCCTGAGCCCTCATTTCGGTGCTCGTGTGGGTGCGATCGTAGGCATAGGGATAGAGTTCCACCTGTTCGCCCAGTTCCGACATCTTCGCCAGACGGGTCTCGATCAGGTGGTGGACGCTTTCCTGGTCGCCGGTGCCACCGGCTTCCGCGGGCCTGTTATCCTGATTCGCCAAGTTCTTCTCCTGTTCACCGCGTTGGGCGGTTTACGGCCGGGCCGTTTCAGCGGTTACTGGATCCCAACCAACGCAGGTAGGCGTCGATGAATCCGTCGAGGTCGCCGTCGAGAACGGCCGTCGAGTTGCCGGTTTCGTGTTCAGTGCGGTGGTCCTTGACCTTCGTGTACGGCTGCAGGACGTAGGAGCGGATCTGGCTCCCCCAGGCGTTGTCCATCTTCTCCGCCTCGATGGCGTCCCGTTCCTTCTGCCTCTGTTCCATGACCTTCATGTAGAGCTTGGCCCGCAGCATGGTCATGGCGCTTTCGCGGTTCCGGTGCTGGCTTCGCTCACTCTGGCACTGCACGACGATGCCTGAAGGTTCGTGGGTGATCCTGATGGCGCTGTCGGTCTTGTTGACGTGCTGACCTCCGGCGCCCTGGGCCCGGTAGGTGTCGATCCGCAGATCGGCGGGATCGATCTCAACTTCCACGTCGTCGTTGACCAGGGGGTAGACAAAAACCGAAGCGAAGGAAGTGTGCCTGCGACTCTGGGAATCGAAGGGTGAAATCCGGACCAGGCGGTGTACGCCCGATTCGCATTTGAGGTAACCGAAAGCGAAGGGATGATCGATCTCCAGGACAGCGCTCTTGATGCCAGCCTCATCGCCAGCCTGCAGATCGAGCGTCTTGGATTTCATGCCGTGCCGTTCGAAGTACCGGTTGTACATTCGCAACAGCATCTGGGCCCAATCCTGGCTCTCGGTGCCGCCGGCGCCAGGATGTATTTCCAGCACAGCGCCCCGTTCATCTTCTTCCCCGCTCAGCAGGAACTGGAAATCGAGCTTTGCGACGGCCGCTTCCAGATTTTCAATGCCTTCGGCCACTTCGGCCCGGGAATCCTCGTCCTCTTCTTCCTGGACCATCTCGGCCATGAGACTGAGTTCCTCACCCTGTTCCACGGCCTGCTCCAGAGGTACCACCCATTGTTTCAGGGACTGAACCTTGCGCAAGACGACGGTGGCCTTGTCCTGGTCGTTCCAGAAATCAGGCGTCGCCTGCAAGGCTTCATTCTTTTCCAGCTCAACCTTCAAGCCGGCGTAGTCAAAGACCCTCCTTGAGGGTTTCAAGCCTTTCAAGGGCGGTGTCGATACGGTCCAGAATTTCCTTCACGGAATCAAACTCCTCCTGGTTTCTGCCGGATTACCACTCTTTGATAGATCCATTCGCCTTTGAGGTCAATCACCGAGACGAGCCCACAGCGCGCTGGCGGCCGTTTCCAATTCCGACACCGGGCCGTCATTGACCAGTACCACATTCGCGCGGGCCCAACCTTCCTCCAGGGAATTCTGCCCCTCGATCCGGGAACGCGCTTCGGCCGGGCTGAGAACACCACCGGTGGTCAGCCGGAGCAGGCGCATCGAAACGGACGCCGTCACGGTGATCACCAGTTCGATACCCGGCACCGGAGGCAAAAGAAAATAAACCGCGGCTTCGAGCACGGCAAGGCGATGACGGCCTTCCTTTTCAAGTTCATCCAGCCGGCGGCCCGCCAAGGCGGCCAGTGGACCATGGGTGATCCCGTTTAGTTTGTCGAGCGCGGCCGGATCGGCAAAAACCAACCCTCCCAGCGCAGCGCGGTCCACGGACCCGTCGCCGACCATCCCGGACCCGAATTCGGCGATGATATTCGAGATGATATCCTCTCGGCCCAGGATTTCGTGACCGAGGTGATCCCCGTCCACGATGGCCGCTCCCTGAGCGGCGAACAGTTCACAGAGCGCTGATTTGCCCGCCCCGACAGGCCCTGTAACAGCCCATCGTATCATCCGTGGGCCTCGGCCCAGTTGGCGCCCGAATGCATATCCACGACCAGGGGAACCTTGAGTTCCAGGGCGCCTTCCATGCCCTGGCGAACAATTGGTTTCAGGGATTCCAGCTCTTCGGCGGGAACCTCGAAAACCAGCTCGTCATGGACTTGAAGAAGAAGCAGCGCACCCGTTCCGGAGGCGTCCAGGTCCTTTTGGATCCGGATCATGGCCAGCTTGACCAGATCGGCGGCCGTCCCCTGGATGGGAGTGTTGACCGCCACCCTCTCCTGGAAGGAGCGCACCCGGTTGTTGTCCGAATCGATGTCGGGCAAAAGACGGCGCCGGCCCAGCAGTGTCTCCACCCAACCGTCGCGGTGAGCCCTGTCCTTGGTGCTGTCGATGAAGGCCCGCACCCCGGGATAGGTTTCGAAATAGGTTTCAATGAACTCGGAAGCCTCCTTCACCTTGACCTTGATCTGACGGGACAGGGCCCTGGCACCCATCCCGTAGATCACGCCGAAATTGATGGCCTTGGCCCGGCTCCTCATTTCGGAGGTGACCTGATCCTCCTCGACTCCCGCGATAAGGGCGGCCGTTCGGCGGTGCACGTCGCCTCCTTCGCGAAACACCGACAGCAGTCCGGGATCATCTGCCAGATGCGCCAACAGCCGCAGTTCGACCTGGGAATAATCCGCCGAAAGAAAAACATTGCCTTCGGCCCGGGGAACAAAGGCCCGCCTGATCTGACGGCCCAGTTCCGTGCGCACCGGTATGTTCTGCAGGTTGGGATCCGAACTGGACAGACGGCCGGTGGCGGTGACCGCCTGGTTGTAGGAGGTGTGGATCAGACCCGTATCGGGATTGGCAAGTTTCGGCAGGGTCTCCACGTAGGTGTTCTGGAGTTTGGCCACCTGACGGTATTCGAGAATGAGCGCCGGAAGCTCATGATCGGCGGCCAGGGCGGTCAGGACCGAGACATCGGTGCTCCATCCCGTCGAAGTCTTCTTGATGGGTTTCAGCCCGATCTTTTCGAACAGGATGACCGCGAGCTGCTTGGGGCTCTGGATGTTGAAATCCTCGCCGGCAATTTCGATGATCTGCTCCTGCAGGTCTTTCATCTCTTCCACGAACCGCACGCGAAGGCCGTCCAGGAAAGAGCGGTCCACCATGATTCCATTGCGTTCCATGGTCAACAACACGGCGGAGACGGGCATTTCGAGATTCGTGAAGAGATCGACCATACCCTCTTTGGCCAGCTTCGGTTCGAGAACCTCGTACAGCTTCAAGGTGAAATCGGCATCCTCGGCCGCGTACAGGCCGAGTCGGTCCATGTCCACCGACAGGATATCCTTGAGCCTGTCCCCGGTGGCAAAGAGATCACTGAAGGTCATCATCCGGTGGTCGAGGAATTCGAGGACAAGATCATCGAGGCCGTGGCCCCTGCGCCCGGGGTCCAGAACGTAGGAAGCCAGCATGGTGTCGAAACGGTCACCGCCCAGTTCCATGTCATGCCGGCCGAGAACCCACTCGTCGAATTTGAGGTTCTGACCAACCTTCAAGCATTCCGAGGCCAGGACGGGCCGCAGCTTGTCCTGGACCGATGCCAGACGGCTGACTTCCTTTCCGATGGGAAAGAGCGTATCGCCGGCGGCACCCGCCTCGTCGACATCCCGCCAGAGAACCGGGATGTAGGCCGGATCCAGGTGCTGTCCGGACCGATCCCAACCTGCCAGGCAAACACCCACCAGGCGGCAGGTATCGGACCTGAGTCCATCGGTTTCGGTGTCGACGGCCAACGGAGCCAGCGGGTCCCTCCGCTCCAACCAGGCCTCCAGTTTATCATCCGTGTCCAGAACCACGTACCCCCGGTCTGCGCGGTTTTTGGCCCACGAGGTCTCTTCCAGGGATTCAGTCCGGGAATCGTCCTTTACCGCAGGTGACGGCTTCGCCCCTTCCAGCTTGTCGATCTGGGCCAGGACACGCCGCAAACCCAGGGTCTGGAGCAGACCGCGAACCTCATCACCTGTGGGCAGCACGGTGTTCATGGTTTCCCAGTCCAGATCCAGATCCACGTCCTGCCGGATGATGAACAGGTCCCGGGACAGGAAGACCTGGTCCCGGTTTTCACCCAGGACCCTCTTGAGACGGGGTGTCAATCCGCTTTTCTCCAGGCCCTCGTAGAGATTTTCCAGCGTCCCGAATTCGAGAATCAGTTTCCGGGCCGTCTTGTCGCCGACGCCGGGAGCCCCTGGAATGTTGTCGGACGAATCGCCGGCAAGGGCAAAGACCTGGATCAGGTCTACGGGTTCCAGCTTGTATTGGCGCCGCACATCCTCGTCGGTGAAGGGATCCGGATCCCCACCCCTCCTGGTCGGTTTGAGCATACCGACGCGGGAGTCGAGCACCTGCATGAAATCCTTGTCCCCGGTGTACAGCCAGACATGGTCACAGATCCCGGCCGACCGCCGGGCCATGGTGCCGATGACGTCGTCGGCCTCGACACCCTCCTTTTCCAGGACGGCAATTCCCCAGGCATCCAGCAGTTCCCGTAACCTGGGCAGCTGTTCGGCGAGTTCGTCGGGCATCGGCTTGCGGTTGGCCTTGTATTCGGGGTACATCTCATGCCGGAAGTTCTTGCCCCGGACATCGAACACGACGGCGATCTTGTCGGGATCCTGTTTTTCGATCAGCCTCAGGATGGAGCTGAAAAAACCGAACACCACCGAAGTGGTTTCACCATTGGGAGCCGTCAAGGGCCGGTTGGCGAAGGCATAATGGGCCCGGTAGAAAAGAGCGGAACCATCGATCAGGATCAGGGACACAGCCTACGCCTTTCGCCGGCCGAAACGAGGAATGGGGAAACATGCAACCCCTGCCGGAGGAGCTGGCAGCTCATGCAATGTAGAGCTGACGGGCGGCGACATATTCGGCCACCTCGGGGGGCAACTGTTCATCGGGCAGAATTCCCCGGCCCAACATAACACGGACCGTGGTTGATGACACGGGATGGTCGAATCCCGTGACGGGGATGACCCGGCCGGGATCGAGCCCAGCCCGCTGGATGGCTGAAGGAGTCGCCACGAAACCGTCCCGCGGGTAGACGATGATGTCGGCAAGCTCCTGGATTCGCCCCGGTGACCGCCAGCCGGAAAAACCGGCCAGGTTATCTCCTCCGATGATCAGGCGCAGACGATCGGAGGGAAATTCGCGGGCCAATTCCTCCAGTGTTTCCACCGTGAAGGACACCCGCCCCCTGGTGATCTCGCGATCATCCACCTGGACAGCCTCCAGGTCATCGAACGCCAGATGGACCATGGCCAGACGATCCGCCGGTGGAGCTGAATTTTCGAATTTGTGGGGGGATCGCCAGGCAGGAACGATCACCAGGAGATCGGCAAGTCCCTTGTCCAACATGTGCTGCACCATGGCAAGGTGGCCATTATGGACTGGATCGAACGACCCTCCCAGAACGGCCCGCAGCATCAGTCTTCTTCCTCGTCGAATTCCTCTTCATTGAGAGATCTGAGGGCTTTGCTCGCTTTATTCGTGTAGCGGCTGTCGGGATATTCGGAAACCAGCCGCTCGTACATCCGTGCAGCCGTGTCCGGATCATCCAGCTTTTCGGCGGCCCGGGCCCTCTCCCACATCACTTCCGGAATGTAGGAACTTCCGGATTCCTCGAGCAGGACATCGTCGAGGGTGATGGCCACCGCCTCGTGGCGACGCAATTGCTTGTAGACCTTGATCTGTTCCAGCCTTTTGCGGACCATCAGATCGGATATCTCTTCCATGTACGCGACGACCTCGGGCATTCGGGGAGAATTGGGATACTCCTGACTGAATTTCAGGAAATGGAGCCGGGCTTCATGGGCACCGGTGATATCGCGTTGGACCTTGCCGACCTGTTCGAGATAGGCCACCCCTTCCTGAAAGAGGGCATCCTCGACCTTGATGCTGGTCGGGTAGTCCTTGCGCAGGATCTGGAATTCGACGGCGGCCAGGGGGTATTCCCCCATGATCATGTAGGTCATGCCCTTGAGGTATTGGGCTTCCGCGGTCAGGCTGTCGGTGGGATTTTTCCTTATAGGATTCCAGGGCGGCCACGGCCTCGATGTCCTTGCCCTGATCCGCGAAAAATACGCCTCGCTCGTAACTGCCCACCGGATGCGGATTGCTCGCCCCGCAGGCAGCCAGTCCCAGCAGCATCCAGACCAGGACCACACCCCGGGTCCGGGATCCTGCCAAAATTCGTGGGACCTTGCCAAATTTGAACACGAAATCCTCCCTGGAGGGTTCAAGCCGGAGCGGCCGATCAGTTGCCGGTATTGGCGAAGTAGATGGCGATCAGTCCGACCAGTGTGCCCAGGACGACGATCTCCTCCATCCGATTCTGCCAGCCACTGCCGGTCGTTTCGGCGGTGGTGAAATTATAAAGATCCGAATCGACATCCTCGAAATCATCGTTATCGATGCGGTCGCTGAAGCGGCGCTCGACGATATCCTTGAAGAGCAATTGACCAGTGGGGGCCGTGGACACCTGGACCGAGGCCGTCACCGCCACGTCCCGGGCCACCCATCGCTGCCAGATACCGAGGGTGCGGCCCACCTCGGGATAGGTCAGGTCCACCCCCATGACCTTGTAGGAAAAAATGAGATCCACCGGGTTCTGGCCCGCCGAATCGGTGGCTGCCACAAAAAGGTCGTAGCCCCGGTCGCTCAGAATGCCCGTTGCCACCCCCCCGAATAATTCATCCATCTGTTTGCTACCCTCGTTCACCAGGAGAACAGACGCGGGAGCCGGTGGCATCGAGGACACCACGTGCGTGACGATTTCCCCCATCAGGGCCTTGGTGAGCCAGAGATTGGTACGGACCGTGTCGGGTTGGTCCAGGCCCGGCAGTTGCGCGGCCGAGTTCAGGTCGGGATCATCATCGGCACGGCAGAACCCCGCACCGGTCACCAGAACCAGCGCGACCACCGCCAGAAGCAATTTCATCGATCCAGATTTCCTGTCCATTGGTCCGGAATCCCTTTCTTGCCGCAGGAACGGGAAGGTTTCCATCCATTCGGGGATGGCGCTAATGCTGGGCGGCCCAGACATCGAAAGAAGTGACCGCCCTGAATTCCGCATCAATCCATTGCCCGGGATGGAGCTGGCCGGCGGGAATCACGACGATCCCGTCCAGATCGTAGCCGAAATGATAACTCCGGCACAGGGCCAGGGAAACTCCCGATCTCATTACACCGGTCAGCGCTTCCCGTTCCCCCTCTTCAACCCAGAGGCCATCCTGGAAGGATTCCAGGATACGCAACGTCTCTTCCGCCTCGTCCGTTCCCGGCTGAACCACCTCATCAACAACCGCGCTGAATGTCCGGCCGAGTCTGGCCTGTTGCCGACCCAGGGAAATCTCCGCCTGCAGGTCCATGATCAACGCTTCGCGGTCATGAATGACTTCGTCCGGGACGCGATCGGGCATCTCCGCCGACGGGGTCCCCTGCTCCGGTGAAAAACGGTAGGTGCCCAGATGATCAAATTCCACTTCGGCCAGGAAATCGGCCAGGATCGAAACGTCTTCCTCCTCTTCCCCCGGAAAGCCGAGCAGAGCCGTGGACCGCAGCACCAGATCAGGCCTGTCGGCACGCAGGGCCCCGAAAAAGGCAGGCGAAGCCTTGGGACCGCCGGGTCGGCGCATCGCTTTCAGGATCCGGGGTGAAGCGTGCTGGATGGGGATCTCGAGGTAGGGGGCCACCTTTTCCAGATCCAGGATCCGGCGCAGATCGTCCACCGATACCAGCCCGGCATAAAGGTACAACAACCTCATGCTGCGCAGACCGTCAACCCCGTTCAGGGCCGTGACCAGGTCCACCAGATTCTGCCCGGTGTCCCTGCCGAAATCGCTGGTATTCTGGGAGACCAGCTGGATTTCCGTCACGCCCTGGGCGACAAGCCCCTGCACCTCGGTAACTATCTCGGACATGTCCCGGCTGCGCAGCTTTCCCCGAATAAGGGGAATCCGGCAGAAAGTGCAGCTGCAGTTGCAACCTTCGCCGATCTTGACGAAAGCCACGTGGGGCGGAGTCAACAAGGGACGCCCGACAAGACCGGTGTAGTTGACGACCATGGGGTCCTCGACGATGGGAGGTCCCGCCAGCGGGAAGACCGGCGCCGTAGCCGGGCCCGG
>DAOWLV010000402.1 GCA_030643455.1 Candidatus Krumholzibacteriia bacterium
AGTATCTGGACGCCAACAAGGTCGAAAAGGCCAACATCTGGCCCCAGCGACAATTGATCCTGAGCCCGGAAGAGGATCTCGAGCCCATCGTGGTCGGCATCTGGGATTCGGGCGTCGATGTGAACGTCTTCGAGGGCCAGATGTTCATCAACGAAAACGAGGTCAAGGACGGCACGGACACCGACGGCAACGGGTTCATCGATGACGTCAACGGAATCGCCTACGACATGAACGGAGTGGCGAACACGGACCTGCTGCATCCCCTCGGCGACCAGGACGGCAAGCTGGGTTCGGTCTACCAGTACATGCAGGGTTTCACCGACATGACCGCCAACGTGGAGAGTCCCGAAGCTTCGGCGGTGCGTACCAAGATGAAGAACATTCCCGCCGACCAGGTGGGGGATTTCCTGACCACGCTCAGCTTCGGCGGGCTCTACATGCACGGAACCCACGTGAGCGGTATCGCGGCCAGGGACAATCCCTTCGCCCGCCTGCTCGTGGCCCGCATCGCCTTCGACTATCATCCCACTCCGCAGGCCATGACCATCGAAACGGCCATCCGCATGTCCGATGGTTACGCTGCCACCGCCCAGTACTTCCGCGACAATGGCGTGCGCGTGGTGAACATGAGCTGGGGTTGGACCTACAAGGAGATCGAAGGCAGCTTGGAAGCCAACGGGGTGGGCGCCAATGCCGAGGACAGGGCCGCCATGGCCAAGGAGATGATAACCATCCTCAAGGATGGTTTGCACAGGGCCATGGTCGATTCGCCGAACATCCTGTTCGTCACCGCCGCCGGCAACGATGACAACGACGTGGAGTTCGACGTGGTGATCCCTTCGAGCTTCAACCTGCCCAACCTCATGGTCGTGGGCGCCCTGGATCAGGCGGGCGATCCCACCAGCTTCACCAGCGGTGGTATGAACGTGAGGGTCTACGCCAACGGTTTCCAGGTGGAAAGTTTTGTGCCGGGCGGTGAGACCATGAAGATGTCGGGGACCTCGATGGCTTCGCCCAACGTCTGCAACCTGGCGGCCAAGCTCATGACCCGCAAACCGGGGCTCAAGCCGTCCGAGGTCGTTTTCATGATCGAGAACGGATCCGATGTGCATCCCGACTATCCGGACATCCTGCGGATGAACGGCAAACGTACAGGTACGCTGCTTTTGGATCAGGAATGATTGGCTGATTGTTTTTGCCGGGCCGCCGTGGGGTGGCCCGGTTTTTTTTGAAGCTACCGGCTGGTGACCAGCCGGATGACCACGATCAGCATCAGGACCGCGAAAATTCTCCGGAAAAGAACCGACCCGGTCTGGCGGTTGGTCCAGGCCCCGAACTGGGCGCCCGGAATTGCCGTGATCGCCAGCAGGCCGGCTACGGGCAGGCAGGTGAAGCCGTGGAAGCCCCAACCCAGAGCCGAAGGCGGGGTGGCTGTCAGGTAACCCACCGCGGCGGCAAGAGCGCTGAATACGATCACCGCCGATGAAGTGCCGGCCAGCCATCCGGTGGGCACGCCCAGGATCAGGGCCAGGGCCGGAACCAGGACCACGCCGCCCGCCAGCCCGCTCATTCCCGCCACAATTCCCACACCACAGCCTACCAGGAGTCCTTGCCACCAGCGAGAGCGGTAGTTCTCCCGTTCGTGGATGACATTTTCGGTGAGCATGCGGATGGCGGAGGCCACCATCAGGCCCGCCAGAACCAGTTGCAGAACCAGGCCGGGCAGAATCACCGCCAGCCGGGCCGCCAGCCAGCCGCCGGCCATGCTGCCGGGGGCCAGGTAGGGAACCAGTCGCCAGAGGATTCGTCGCTGTCGCGAGTGTCTGACAATCGAAGAACTGGTGCTGAACACCGCCACCGCCAAGGAAGTACCCATGGCGGCCTGGACCACGCTTTCGTCGGGCAGACCCCAGCTGCGGAACAGCTCCAGCAGGATGGGCACCATGATGATGCCGCCGCCTACGCCCACGAAACCGGCCGTGAAACCTGCAACCAGGCCCAGGCCGAGAATGAGCAGGACGATCGCGAGGGTCAATTCCATCAGGAGCCTTTCAGCCGCCGGGCCATGGTCGCGGCCCTACGGCGGCTCGTCCAGTGGGTGAATACCGCCGCTCCGACAATGAGCAATCCGCCCACGATGCTTGCGGCGTCGAGGCGTTCGTCCCAGATCACGAACCCCAGGATCAGGGCAAACAGCACATGCAAATAGGTGAACACCGAAATCCTGGACGCCTGAGCGTGGTGATAGGCGAAGGTCAGTCCGTACTGCCCGCCGGCCGCGAACACGCCGGTGCCCAGCAGCGCCAGCCATTGCAGGGTGGTGGGCCGCGGGGGCGCCGCGACAAGGAACGGCAGGGTGGCCAGGGTCGAGACAAGGGAAAAGGTGAAGATGATCCGATTGGGGCTTTCGCGACCCTTGAGCGCCCGGATCAGGGTGTAGGCCAGACCCGCGAACATGCCCGAGAGCAGGCCACCCACGGCGGGCAGCATCTCGTAGTCGAAACTGGGTTTGATCACCAGCAAGGCGCCCAGGAAGGCCGCGACGAGTGCGGGGATGAGGATGCGGTCGAACTGTTCCTTCAACAGGACCACCGCGAACACCAGCACGAAAAACGGGGATGTCTTGTTCAACAGCGACGCGTCGGCCAGGCTCAATTTGCCCAGGGCCAGAAAATACAGGAGCACTCCTGCCAGCCCGCACAGCGACCTCAAGATGAGCAGCTTGGCGTGAGATGTCCTGCCGAAGGGATTCTCGCGCAGGTTCACCGCCACGGCGCTGGTGATGCCCAGAGTCACGAGATTGCGGAAGAACACCTTCATGGTCAGCGGCAGGTCGCCCGCCATTTTCACCGCCGCGGCCATCAGTGCGAAACTCAGTCCCGACACGACCATCCAGGCCATGGCCCGCGGCATGTTGTCCAGGGGGGTCGGGCGGTCGGGTGCGCTCAAGACGGAGTTTCCTTTTTGGGATCTGGGGGCTATGCTGACATTGCAAGGTATAACCGCGGCTGACCCGCGTAAAGGAGACCGGTGCAAGTGATGTCCAGCCAACCGGACGGCAAAAAACCTAACATGGATCACCTCGACGAGGATCTCGCCGCGGTATTGGCCCAGGTCTGCCAGGCAATCGCCAGGGCCGGGGGAAGGGCCTGGCTGGTGGGCGGAGTGGTCCGCGACGGATTCCTGGGCGAGGAAACCGGCGACCTTGATCTGGAGGTCTTTGGTCTGCCCGCGGTGGACCTGTGCGCCACCCTGGAAAAGGAATTCGAGCTGGATCTGGTCGGACAGTCCTTTGGGATCCTCA
>DAOWLV010000326.1 GCA_030643455.1 Candidatus Krumholzibacteriia bacterium
AACCTGGTGATCCGCCGGCAGGAATCGCTCCTCCATCTCGAATACATGCTCCAGATCGACAACCAGGCCAAACCGCAGGTTACGGTGATGGGCAGCCCGGCCACCTTCGAACTGGCCTTGCCCGCTGGCGTGTCCGACATCGAGGCCAGTTACACGCGCGGCCCCGATCCCACGCCGGTTCCTGTTCATTCTTCGGGTTCCCACAGCGGTTTTGAGATTCCCCTGACCCCGGGACAGAACCTGATTCGCGTCGAAGCTGTCGTGCCATGGTCGGAGGGCATGACATTCCCCGTGGGATCGGACCTGCCGGTGAGTTCCTGGAGTGTTCTTGCTTCCCCCGTCTGGATGGAGGTTGCCTCCACGGACATCGAGGAAAACGACGATCAGGCGGTGGCGGGATTCCGGCGTTTTGCGGGATTTCCCCTGGAAGCCGGCGAAACAGTCGACCTGCTTCTGTCCTCCGGCGAGCAGGTCGCCGGCCCCGAGGAGAATCTGTTCACGCAAGAGGCGCCTGCAGACAAGGAAGCCGGCGAAGCGGAAGAAACCGCCTCGAAAGGTGGCGGAATGACCCTGCCCTTGATTTTCATGGGGGTTGTTATCATTGTGCTCGTTGCTGTGGCCCGCCGCCGCAGGTCCTGACTCCATTTCAGTCCTGACCCCATTATACGAGCCGGGGAGCTTCGGTGCTTCCCGGCGACATGAGGAGACTCCATGTCCGGAACCATCGATCTGACTCTCGGCCACAGCCCCGATCCCGACGACGCTTTCATGTTTTACGCCCTGGCCAAGGACAAGATGGACACCGGACCCTACCGGTTCACCCACGTCATGGAGGACATCCAGACCCTCAACGAACGGGCCACCCGCGGCGAGCTGGACATCACTGCCATCAGCATCCACGCCTACGCGTATGTGCTGGACAAATACGCCCTCCTGCCCGCCGGCGCGAGCATGGGTTTCGGCTATGGGCCCATGGTGGTCGCGAAACAGAAGATCGCCCCCGGGGATCTGACGGGCATGACCATCGCCATCCCCGGAAAGATGACCTCCGCCTTCCTCGAACTTCAACTGGCGATCGGCCAGTTCGAGGCCGTCCACATTCCTTTTGACGAGATCATCCCCCGCGTCGTGGCAGGCGAATTTCCCGCCGGGCTGATCATCCACGAGGGCCAGCTCACCTACCGTGAGGCCGGTCTCGAGGAATGCCTCAACCTGGGCCAGTGGTGGTGGGAAACGACCGGACACAAGGACTGGCCGCTTCCTTTGGGCGGCAACGCCATCCACAAGAAACACGGCGACAAGATGAAGGACATCAGCGACATCCTCACCGGAAGCATCAAGTACAGCCTGGCGAATCGGCAGGCCGCCCTGGACTACGCCCTGGGCTGGGCCCGGGACATGGGAATGGACCTGGCCGACGAATTCGTGGGCATGTACGTGAACGACTGGACCCTGGACTACGGCGACCGGGGCCGCGCGGCCATCCGCGAACTGCTGAACCGGGGCCACGCTGCAGGCTTGATCCCCGAGGTCAAGAAACTGGAATTCGTCGAGGGCTGATTATTCGAGAAGTTCCAGCAGGCGGGGCAGGAAGATGATGATCCCCAGCACGATCAGCAGCGGAACGATCCAGTTACGCAGGGGCCTGCGCTTGTAATCATGATCGATCAGGCGTTTTTTGCGGTCCTCGGGGGTCCGATTTTCGGTCATACCATCCTCCGGCTCGAAAATCCATGGCCTTCAGGATGCCAGCCGAACGGTTGTTTGCCAACAATCGATTCGATTCCCAGCAATTTCACGAAACGATGAACCAGTCCAGTGCCATCCCAACCACCCAGTGGATGATCACCACGTACCAGATGGATCCCGTTTGCCGGGCGATCCCCCCGAACGCGAGTCCCGCGGGGATGGCTGAAGCGGTTTCCGCAAAGGGCCGCCCGAAATGGGCCACCACCGACAAGGCGGTCTGGATGATGTTGGCGCTGGCGAAGCCGAATTTTTCCTTCAGCCCGAAGAGCAGGATCCCGCGGAACAGGAGTTCCCACGCGCTGTAGTAGATCAGCTGGAGACCCCCATGCCTGGCAAAGGGGCCGGCCTGAGAGGTCAAGCCGGCATCCAGCGGATACACGGCCCGTATATCCGGCTGGGAAGACGAAAGTTTCGACACCAGGATCGCCACCGGAATTCCGACGGCGAGCCAGATGAGACCCACTTTGGGCCGGCCGATTCCCAGGCCGAGCTCCCTGAAACCCATTCCACATAATCCCCTCGCGCACAGCAGGGGAATCACCCCGAGGATCAACCCGGCCGCCAGATTGTGACCCAGCATGGAAATCGGCTGTTTCGTCATTTCCACCCAGGTGCGGCTGGCCGCAGTGACCCCGATGACGTCCGCCCTGGTCCAGTAATAGAACTGGGTCAGGGCAATCATGGCTACCAGGATAATCCAGGCCGGCCTGGAATCATGTTCCGCTGTTTTGGAAGCGATGGATCGCACGGTAGACATTCTGCTCACCTCCCCCGATTCCCATGAGCCAGTTCAAGGTCCGTGAAACCCCCACCCTCAGGGACCTGGGCTCGTACCCCAGATCGGCCCTGCTGGTGGAGATGTCCATGGGCCGGTGTTCGAGAAAATTGTTCACCCAGGCGGGTGTGATACTCACCGATCCGCCACACCATCCCCACAAGGAACAAAAGTGCGCGAACGGCAAAACCATCTGCGCAGGGATCTTCAGGACACGGCGACCGATTCCCGAAATGTCCGAGATCGTGTCGAAATATTCGGCCATGGTGGCATTTTCTCCTCCCAAAGCGTAGGCCTCGCCTCGCCGGCCGTTCCTCGCCGCCAGCGCGATGCCGGCGGCCACGTCGTCGACGTGGACGTAATTGGCCTGCACATCACCGTCCGCAAGGCGAAAACGGAATCGCCCCGCAAGGTACAGGGCCATCAGTCTCGTCGTACCGTTGGCATCGTTCCAGGGCCCCGGACCGTAGATTCGAGAGGGACGTACAATCACGGCGTCATGACCGTCGGCCACGTATTTCCGCACCAGGTTTTCTGACGCCGTCTTGCTTTCGGCATACGGGGTGGGACGGCGCGATATCCCCCATCCCGTCGCGTACTTTTCAGGAGGTAATGCCGCCACCGAGGAAACATGGACGACCCGCCGAACCGAATGCCGGGCTGCAGCGGTGAGCATCGCTTCCACCGAATCGGTGTTGATCCGAAAATATTCCCCGGGGTCCTTTACATAAGCCTGAGCGAGGGCGGCCAGGTGCAGGACCTTGGCACATCCGGACACGGCCCGGTCCATGGCGTCGTGATCTTCCAGACCACCTTCCACCACATCCACCCGGTCCCGCACGGATTTTTCCAGACGGCCGGCGTCCCTGACAAATACCCGGACATCCTCCCCCGCGGCCAGCAGATGAGGCACCAGGCGTCCGCCCACGAAACCTGTGGCTCCGGTTACCAGGATCGTTTTCATGACAATTCCCCCTTGTTTCGCGACCGATGATGGCTCGAAAGATCCAGACCCGTTCCGGTAACACCCAGAATGGCCGGGATTACCTTGGTGGCGGGCCTGGACATGTAAAGTGAAACCAGTTTCTGGGTCATGACCGCGACCGCCACTCCGGCCATCGCGTCAATCGCGTAATGGTTGTTGGTATAGACAGTGGAGACGACGATGAATCCGGCCCAGATGGAGGCGATCAGCCCCGTGGTCCGGCGGAAATGTCGGCGGACCAGAATGGCGGCTGCCACCGATCCGGCGCAGTGGGAACTGGGGAAGGCCGTACCCAGTGAATCGCCTGCCTCGAAGAAGGCGTTGATCACCGGCCCGAACAGACCGCCGACCCCTTGGGCGACCCCACCGGTTGAATGCGCCAGATCCCGCGGGCCAAGTACCGGCAGGGCCAGGTAGATCACGAAGCAGACCAGGTAGGTGGCCAGGAGCCCGAAGGTGTGGTATTCAAGCTCCCTCTCGCGTCTTCTGACGGCCAACGCGACAGGAGGTCCGAGGATAAGCAGATAGTACGACAGGTAGGAAAATCCCATGATGTTCCGCAACCATGTCCAGGACAATGAAGAAGACATTTCCTCGTTCAGGTGAAATCCCAGAAAGGCCAGATCGATGGCCTTGATGGATGCGTCATGGACCACCGGAAGAGTCAGGCCGTACAGCCATCCGATTTCGGACCAGGCCAGGGTCCACATGATGAAGGGGTAGATCCGGGCCAGGATTCGCAAGGGAAGCCGGGTTTCGGTTCCGGCCCGGGGCAGTTCCAGAAGCAGGAACGCCAG
>DAOWLV010000196.1 GCA_030643455.1 Candidatus Krumholzibacteriia bacterium
AATAAGGGTAGACACCCCGGCCAATTCCCTCCCCATTGCGCCTCATGAGATTCCAGCTCACAGGTCCGGAGCCATCAAGTCCGCTATGGGAAATGGTTTGAACCGGGTCGCCGCTGACCGTGAAGATATGGACCGTGTTGTTGGCCTGCGGCAGGTGGGTGAACGTGACCCGGACCCCGGGGGGATCATCACTGTGGGGATTGAGCTCCGGGTATTCGGCCAGGGCCTCCCGGGTGGCGGGGTTGGGATACACGTATATGTTGACGCCGTTTTGTTCCCTTTGGGCGGCCGTCTGGGCCTGGGTGCCGGGCTGCGTATCGGCGAATGACGACCCCGGATCGCCGATCAGACCCAGCCCCACGACATCGAGAGGATCATCCTGCTCACGCCCATCCAGCTGCGTCAGCTCATGGTCGGTCGAGGTCACCGAGTAGAAGTAGATGAAGCCGTTGTGGATTTCCCGATCCACGTATTCGTAGTACTTCGAGCCCCGTTTATAGACAACCCCATTGTCCGGATCGGCGGTGCGGGTAGCCACCGCGAAGAAGGTGTCCAGAGCGTCGGGATAAGTTTCCCAGGGCACCAGGCCCTGGAACTTGGGAATAACCAGGCCGTCGGAATCCCGGATTTCCGGCCGGACACGCAGAATACCAAAGGGATCGTTATCCACCACTTCCTGCATGGCCGTGTCCAGATCCTCGAAGAGGGGATCATCCAGGACAACGGGCCGGTAGGAAATGACCTCGAGCCCGGTGTTGGCCCCCAGAGGCAGCGTGTCCTCGATGACCACACCGTCCACCGTCACCTGGGTCAGGAAGCTGTTGACCACATCGTATTCGCGGATCATCTGCCAGAGGCTGCTTTCGGGCCCGTTGATCACGGAAGAGCCGAAGGGACGATCCCAGTTGTCCGCCCGCCAGATGCGGTAGGATTCGAAATCGATTGTCTGCAGACGGATATCCTTGGTGTACTCGGGAAAATCGTCCCAGTAGACATGGACCCGGCTGTCGGTTGCCCACAGGCGCAGCCCCGGCGGGGGTGGCGCCATGCCGACCAGCCAGTGGATCTGTGTTTCATTTCCACCTATGCCGGTGCAGCCGGCTTTTTCCGTAGGGGGCACGTCGGGATTGCTGCAGTTCCAATTGGGAGGCTCGCCCATGAAATCCTCGGGGCCGCAGACATAACCCTGTTGGCGGTTGCACTCGAAACAGTTGTCGAGGTTGAACATGGCGCATTGCTTGGTTTGGCCGTCCACCTGGTAATCAAAGATGTCCGAGTCCGTCACCCGGGTTTGACCCACCAGCCATTCCTCGTCCAGACAGGTTGGATCTCCGTAGTCGGGCATCAGGGTTGCGAAAATGCCGGACTCGAAATCCTGCTGGCACAGAATGGTCTCCCTGCCCAGAATGCCCGGGTTGAAGGACGGCGAGCCATCAATGGGCTGAACCTCCGTGATCTCGTCGACGAAGATTCCGGTCCAGGTCAGGAAAGCCTCGGCGCAGTGGGCGAGCAGGCCTGGGCCCCCTTCCGAGTCACCGAGACCTGGTCCGACGACCATCCCGACCTGAAAGGTGAGGCTGCCGCCCGGCGGCAAAATCGAGAAGGGCCCGGCGGAGACCAGGAAACGGAAGTCCGCCTGCTTGCCCGTCAGTGTGTTGTTGTCCCAATCATCGACATCGGCACTGAGTAGTTGGTAGCGTTCGTCATCGTTGGAGGGGTCCCCGCCCTGTTCAAAGCTGGCGTTGCCGGAAAAGGACTGGAAAGTCCGCATGCCGACGGAGGGGGGAGCCAATTCCCCGGTGATGTCGACATCGTGGCCCAGGAAAACGATGCCGAAATACCCTTCCAGACGGCCTTCTTCGGAGGCGTCGTACATGTAACCGACCTGCAGGGGAACAAAGCTGCCGTCGGAAGCCCTCACCAGCCCCGGGCTGCCATGCATATCGGGCCAGGAGCCGGCCATGTCGTCCTCGGCCGTCCCGCCCTGTCCGCGCGGACCGATGTCGCTGTCCGAGAAGAACCCGATATAGACCTTTTCGATGTCGGTCACGCCGATATTATTGATCGTGTAGTCGAAACCGACGAAGTCGTCCACTTGGTCATTCTCCCACTGGAAAGTGGTCTGGACCATCTCGATGTTCATCGGGGTGTGATCGGGGAAACTTTCGATCGCCAAACGGGTGTTGTCGTAGTTCGTCAGCACGAACATCTGGTTGCCGATCTGGCCGAAGTCCTCGTCGATCTTGCCGTCCCCATCGTCGTCGTGACCATTGAGAATTTCCTCGTCCACCAGGCCGTCGTCGTCATCGTCGAAACCCGGCTGGGGTTTCCGGCGCCCGCTGGCGTCGGGGTTGCCCGTTGGCCGCAGGAGTTTGGTCGCAATGGCCTCGTAGATGGTGGCTTCCAGTTCATCCAGGGGCGCGAATTCGTTGAGCCCGCCGTTGCCCCCGGTCGAGCAGAGAAGTTCGCCCAGCACGATGCCTCCGACCCACAGACCCGAAGCCCACAGGTATTCGTTGCCCGAACCCGAAGGCCACTGGCAGGAGGGGGCGTCGGACCAGGGACGCGTAGTGGAGTAGGTGGAACCGATCAGACCGAAGTTGGTGATGTTGATCTGGACCTCACCGACGTTCATGACGTAGGTCCCGTCCAAAACGAAGATCCCGTTCGGATTGTAGCCCATTTCCAGGATATCGTCACTGGTATCCATCCACGCCTGGGCCGGCGACGCGATGCTGACCATCAGCAGGAGGCAGCACACCGAGCCGGACCAAAGCGTGGTCCGCTGGACACCCCTTGCATATCTATTGATGGTACCTAACATTGCCATCCTTTCCAAACCGGGGCCACCATGGCAACCCGGCAGGTATGCCCCTAATTAGAAGTAGTAGCCAATCCCGAACCGGAACAGTCGGTGCCGATCAAAGGTCCTGGGATCGACGATGGGGATGAACTCGTCCTCGCCGTCCCCATCGGCATCCTGCAAAAGGGCTGCCCCGTATTTCCCGGTCTCCGTGAGATGGGCTTGCCCGCCATATCCCGCACCGTTGACCATACCCGGAGAGATGCCCCTGCCGCCCTCAAAGAGAACAATATCCTGGTTGATCAGGTTGAAGGCCTGCAACTGCAGCGAGAGCCGTTTGCCGTAGAAGTTGATGTTACGTTCCAGCTGAATATCCAGCGAGTAGGTCGCGGGCAGGCGCTCGCTGTTCCCCAGCAGGGGATCCTGTTTCTTGGCGAACCGGTCAAACGGCGTCCAGGGGAAGCCGCTGCCATATGAGAAGGAGAAGGACGAGGACCAAACACCCGGCTCGGCCAGCAGGAACATCAGGTTCAAGGTGTGGCGCTGATCCCAATCCAGGGGAAGTTCCTGGTTGGGCAGGAATTCCAGACCTTCCGGGTTGGACCCGAACTCGGAATCCGAGGCGACACCGTCGGCGAAAGAATATGTGTAGGCGAAATTGAATTGGTAGTTGTTGCTGTACCGCTTCTCCAGGGTGACCTCGATCCCCCGGGACGAGGCATAGGCCTGGTTGATGTAGCGGTCCAGGGTCTGGCCAGTCTGTTGATCGGTCACCTGGGTGGCGGCGATCAGGTCATAGGTGTCCCTGCTATAGAGTGAGAACTGGCCGGCGATGAAATCGGTGAACTGGTGCTTGATACCGGTAGAATACTGGACCGTGGTTTCCGGCTCCAGGTTGGGATTACCCAGGATACCATTGTTGCCCACGGGATCCTGGCTCGCGAACAGGTATTCCCGGTTGGGAAACTGCACGAAACGTCCGTAATGGAAGTGGAATCCGTCACGCTCGGTGATGGGGAAGGCAAAACCCAACCGCGGCTGGAACGCGGTCTTGTATTTGATCACGTTGGCATCGACATCTTCATTGGTCAGTTCGATGGCGGCCGCTGATCCCGGGGAGAACATGTCCCAGCGCAAACCGAAGTTCACGACCATGCCTTCGTACTCCCACCGGTCCTGGGCGTACCAGTATCCCTCGGGGTTGTAGGTATGAAAGACGTTGCTGTTGCCGCCCTGTGACCAGTCACCGGTGAATCGGCTCTGCCGCATGACGGCGGGATCAACGATGTTGTAGCGTTCCAGGTCGTTGTAACGCACACCCAGGCCGGTTTCGACAAGGTGCCCCTCCCAGCGGTTACTGACCAGCTCGAGACCCAGGCTGTAGGTACGGCTGTATTCCTCACTGTAGGTAAAGTTGTCGCTTGTGGTTACAAAGTACGAACTCAGCGGGTCAGTGTAGTAGTCCGTGCTCTGCAGGTAGAGATTCCGCTGCCCGAAGAACAGTCCCGGACTGCGGATGCCACCGTGATTGTATTCCCAGGGATCCTTGCCCTGGACGTCGCTCCGCGTGTCAAAGGCCACCAGGCCCAACCGGACGGTGTAGAAGGTCGATTCAGTCAGGTTATGCCGCCACACGATCTTGGCGACCTGCCCGATGTCCTTGCGCTGGTTCAGACGGTTGGCCGAATTGAATGGCGTGTACGAGCTGTCCTCCGCCACGGTGGAGAACGAGGAATAGGGATAGCGGAATCCGTCGAATTCCGTATGTGCCACCACGGTGTGAATCTGGTTGTCGCTGGCGCTGCGGACCTCGAGGATCGGCATTGCGGTCCGCACTTCACTGGCATTGCGGGTGTCGGCAACCATGACGGTGCGGGCGTTCTGGAGCATGTTGTCGTACCAGGGCCCGTAATAAACGGGGATGGGACGGTTGATGGCGACCCAGTCGTTGAAACGCGCCCGGTACAGGACCTCGGGCAGGTAGATGATCCTCCTGGCGTGACCTTTCACGCTCCAGTTGGGGGTATATCGCTCGGACAGGGTCGAGGAGTATGAGTACTCGGCGGTGACCTTCTTGTCCTCGCTCAAGGTGTAGCCCAGCTTGATCGATCCCTTGGCCTGGTTGAACTGGCGACGGCGGAACTTGAACAGGGTGGTGTCCCCCACCTTGACCTTGTATTCCGGCCGGTGGGCCACCGACGTGTTTTCGGTGTCGGTGAAGACGAGGTCGCCGGCAATGTAATAGGTCAGGCCCTTGAGGGGAGAGGGCCCACCGAAACCGTACTCGAAACGGTCGTAATTGGTGAAGGTCTTGTCCTGCCGTCCGAAATCGTCCGTGAGGAAGCGGAAGCCGCCGCCGAATTTCTCGCCGCCCTCCTTGGTGGTGATGTTCACCACGCCGGACAGGGCGTTACCGTACTTGGCGTCCAAACCGCCGGTTGACATGACCATCTGGTCCACCGCCAGGGAGGACACTTCCAGCGAGCCGGTGCCGATGGGGTTGTCGACCGACACCCCATCGATCTGCATCTGGACCTCACCCGCACGGCCACCGCGCACGTACAACTCTCCCGCACGCATGACCACACCTGCCTGCTTGGACAGGGCGTCGTCGACCGAGTCGATGGCGTACTTCTCGAAGGTTTCCGAACTCACTGTGTGTTCGGTGACCGCGCTCTTGACCTCGACCATGTATTCGGCACCCTCGACATCAAAAGCCTGCAGGGTCTCGACGATCACGGTCTCGAGATCGAACATCAAGGTCTTGATGTCACCCGACTGGACGGTGATCGTCTGCTCCATGGGTGCAAAACCGAGGTACAAAACCTTGATGGTGTAGGTGCCGGGAGCCATGCCGTTGAAGTAGAAGACACCGCCGCCGAGGGACATGGTTCCCCGCGTGGTGCCGGCCAATAGGACGTTGGCGTAATCGAGAAGCTCCCCGGTTTCCTTATCCCTGACGGTTCCCTTGATGGTGGCAGGCGCACCCTGGGCGGAGGCGTCGCCGGGCATTACCACGGTGACCAGAAACAGGAAAAGGACAAAGGGCAGTATCCATGAGAACCGGGGACGCCGGAGCATACTTGTGCTCCTTTCCAAGGGAACTAATCCGGCTGAATCGGGGTTCCCAAGGGAACCTTTGGATTGATCATTTAAATTATGCACTGAACCTTAGCCGGGCAGTGTGGGGTGCCTGCTGAAAAGGGCGTTTCCGCCGGTCCTAGAAGGCACTTGGGGGACCTGAACTCATGGAAAGGTAACCCGTGCCGCAACTGGTGTTTGAATATAGAGATTGGCCTACAACGTGTCAATATATTGTCATTGACCGCCTTCCTGCGCTTCGGGACAACGCAGGAAATGACCCTTGGCCACTTCTATCAAAGGTGGCAACTCATTGTTGCAATGTGGCTTCTGCAAAGGGCATTGATTCACCAGAGGGCAACCTGCAGGTGACGGCCGAATGGTTTTTCGAGGACCCCTACCCGCGTACGACCACCACTTCGGATTTCGGATCAGGGCATGGGGCGCAGCGGCCATCATGGACAGGGTGTAGGGATGCCGGATGCGGTCCCGATCCTGGACCCGATAGGATTCCACTATCACCCCCCTGAACATTACGGCTACCCGATCACAAATCGCATGGAGCACCGCGAAATCATGGGAGATGAGCAACAACGCCAGCCCACGTCGTTCCATGGTCCGCCCCA
>DAOWLV010000371.1 GCA_030643455.1 Candidatus Krumholzibacteriia bacterium
AGCAGGCACGTCTGGCCGCAGCGGACCAGACGCGCCGGGAGGCCGAGGCCCAGGCCGCCGCCGATCGCATCCGACAGGCGCCACAGGCGACGGCCCCCATGGCTGCCTCACCGGTTGAGCCTGATCCCCAACCACTGACCTCTGCCCAGCGCCGCGAACTGGCGGAACTTTACAACAGCGGCATCAGGGCTGCTGAAAGCGGCCGCACCGAGGATGCCGTCAACTACTGGGAGCTGGTCTGGTCCGCCGACCCCGGCTACGAGATGGTGGGCGAGTACCTGAAACGCGAATACCTGGCCCGCGGCATGGAATACTTTGCCGACGGTCGCCTGGACGATGCCGTGCGGGACTGGGAACAGGCCCTGCGCATCGATCCCGACGACGAGCGGGCCACAGGCTACCTCAAGCGGGTACGCCAGCAGCAAAACCGGATCCGGGAGATCTCGACGAACTGATCATGAAAAAAGAGCAGCCACAGATTATCTCCATCCGCCGCCACCCCGTGATCGGCATGCGCATGATCCTGAGCCTGGCGGTATCGCTCCTGGTGTCGGTCACCGTGATCGGAGTCAGCTGGATCGCGGAGCACAACGCCCGCGAAGTCCTTCACCTGGAGATGCAGACCCACCTGTTGCTGGAAGCCCGCCACCTGGCCCTGTTGAGCGCGGACGCCCTGCTGACCGACTTCCCGGAACTGACCCTTTGCCCCGTTGTCCGCAAGATGCAGGAGGAACGGGGTGACATGGCCTTCGCCGTCGTCCTCGACCACGCGGGTCTCGTCAAGGGTCATGTCGACCCCCGCCGGATCGGGCAGAATTGGAAGCGGCAGGGAAACATGAAGCCTCTGTCGACGACAATCCAGGTGGGTGGGGGCGAGATGATTATGGGTAACGGCGAACTCATGATGGCCCAGGTGCCTGTGCGACATGTCGGCGGCCGCCGCATCGGTTCGGCCGTGGTGGGGTTGAACCGGTCGCATCTGGAAGCCATGGTTACCAGGGCACGGCGGGAATTGATTCTGGTCACGGCAGCCCTGCTGGCAATGGCCGTGCTCTTGGCTGTCTTGTTGATGCGGCGTCTGTTGGGCCCGGTGGCGGAGTTGCAGCGTGGCCTGGAGCGCATCGGCCGCGGGGATCTGGATACCCCCATGCATTTGAAGGACGGCACCGAACTGGGGCAACTGGCCGACACCGTCAACGAAATGGCCAGGCAGGTGAAGGACTCCCAGAAGGAGATGCTCGCCAAGGATCTGGAGATCATCGAGACCCAGGCCGAGGTGATCCACACCCTGGGAGAGGTGGTGGAAAACCGGTCCCACGAGACGGCCAACCACACCGTGCGGGTGGGCCAGTATGCCTACCTGCTGGGAACCCTGACCGGTCTGGACGAAGACGAGGCGAGGTTGCTGAAACAGGCGGCCCCCATGCATGATATCGGTAAGATCGGTATCCCCGATGCAGTGCTGAACAAGCCGGGCAGCTACAACGACGAGGAACGCGAGATCATGAAGCAGCACGCAGCCATCGGTTTTTCCATCCTGGCGCGCTCGAAGCGCGACGTGCTTCAAGCGGCCGCCGTGGTTGCCCATCAGCATCATGAACGCTGGGACGGCACCGGCTACCCCCGCGGCCTGGCGGGTTACGATATCCACATCTTCGGCCGCATCGTTGCCATCGCCGATGTCTTCGACGCCTTGAGTTTCGATCGCGTCTACCGCAGGGCCCTGTCCCAGTCCAAGGTGCTGGATATCATGCGAGCGGGGCGAGGCACCCAGTTCGATCCCCATCTCCTGGACCTGTTCATGGAGAACATGAACGATTTCGTGGTCTTGAAATCGGCCTACGATGACGGCCAGGCGAGGCTGTCGCCGGAGCAGAAACTGGCCATCGCCTCCGCACTGGGGCCGGTGGAGCAAATGGAGACCGAGACCAGCGAAGACCAGCGGGTACCGGTCGAGATCTGAGGTCCCGGACTTCCTGTCCGTAATTGTCTGACCAACAGGTCAACCGATTTCCCGTGGATTATTTTCGACTGTCGAACTAAAGTCTGCCCCATCACCAGGGTGGATTTTTTTTGAATTCGACCCGGACAGGGGATAATGCTGATCCGTCCTGAAAAGGAAAACGATCGAGAGGCCACGTCGGTGGTTTCCCTTGTCGCCGACGTGTGCATGGCCACGGTGTTGATCGGGGCCCTGATCCTGGCGCAAGCATTGGTGCCCGGGTCCGCCTCCGCTGATGACAAATACGAACTGGAGGGCGGCCGGGAGGCCGCGGTCCTGGGAAGTTCGGCCGTTCTTTTCGGCCTGGGACTGTGGGCGGACCATGGTTATGAACCGCTGACCCCCGAGGATATCGCCCAGCTCGATCCGGCCACCATCAACTGGTTCGACCGCAGCGCCACCGGGCGCTGGTCACCGGGAGCAGCAAAGGCCAGCGACATCATGGTGTACACGACCATGGCCGCGCCGATTTCCCTGGCCCTGACCGACCAGGGGTCGCGCGAGGCCGGGACCCTGGGCGTGATCTACCTCGAAACAATGCTGCTCCAGGGCGGGCTGACCTTTCTGACCAAGAACCTCTTCGCTCGCACCCGACCCTACGTCTACAACGACGATCCTGACATTCCCCTCGCCCTGAAGATGGAAAAGACCTCCAGGCGATCCTTCTATTCGGGTCACACTTCCAGCGCGTTTGCTTCGATGGTTGTTCTGGCCAGCGTATTCGAACGTTTGTACCCCGATTCCAGTGCGCGCGGCTGGGTGTGGGGAGGATGCATGGCCGCCGCCGCCACCACCGGTTACCTGCGATACGCGGCCGGCCGTCATTACCCCACCGACATCCTGGCCGGGGCGGCCATGGGTGCTTTCGTGGGGTATATCGTTCCTTCCCTGCATGAACTGGAGGCTGATGGGCCGGGCGCACACGGCAACAGCAAAAGTGGCAGAAGCATGACCCTGGGAATCACCATGGGCTTCTGAATTCACCACCGGCTTTTCCTGATTCCACTGGCCGAACCCCCCCCGATGACGTAGCTTCCCACCATGACAACTCCAAGCGACCAAACCCCATCGGTGCGCGGCGGCGCCCAGTTCACCGGTTTCCAGCACCTGATGCCCCATCGGGTGCAGGAAATCCTGCTGGTGGCCAGCATGTACGACGCTTTCACCCTGGAGGAAGGCGGCCGCCTGACAGAACTGCTGTTGAACGAGTACCGTGAGATGAACCTGAGTTTTCCTCCGCACGTGACCCGGGCGTCAACCGGTGAAGAAGCTCTGAAAATGACCGCGGTGCGCCGCTTCGACATGGTGATCACCATGTCCCGGCTCGGTGATATGGCGGCCCCCGATCTGGCCTGCGAGCTGAAGAAGAATGATCGCGAATTGCCCATCTTCAACCTGGCTTTCAACCCCCGTGAACTCCAGCACATGCGCGAACGGGACAGCACCTGTCACATCGATCGCTATTTCCTGTGGACTGGTGATGTCCGCCTCCTGCTGGCCATCATCAAGTACTGCGAGGACTACCTGAACGTGGCTCACGACACCCACTACGGGGATGTCCG
>DAOWLV010000069.1 GCA_030643455.1 Candidatus Krumholzibacteriia bacterium
CTTATGGTGGCCCTGGGACGGGTTGACCACCGGGACGGTGCCCTCCAGGAAGGCCGCACTGTCATTTTGCATGGAGTCAGCCATTTTCGTCCTCCTTTTTCCTTCCGTTTGTCGCTGGACGATTTCATCAGGATGCTCAGGATTCCGAACAGCATCAGAGGGCCGGTGAAACCCTTGAAGATTCCGTGCTGGATGGTTTCGGTGATCACCGCGGGGCTTTCGTCGGGAAGATCCGGGATGTCGATCTCCGTGGCCGGTCGGTCGGTGATCATCAGCCAGGAGGTTCCCCCGGCAATGTGTTCCCCGATGACCTCCGGGTGGTACCGGTCGGGATTTTCCACGATTCGCCTGTGGGCCAGTTCCAGCAGTTCGGACCGCCGGCCGAAGACCAGGGCTTCCGGCGGGCACATTTCCACACAGGCGGGGGGACGGCCCTCTTCCAGGGTTCGCTCGGCGCACATGGTGCACTTCATGACCCGGGGCGTGAGGGGTTCGGCGTACTCGTAGGCCGGAATTTGGAAGGGGCAAGCGATCAAGCAGTACCGGCACCCGATGCATTTCCAGGCGTCGTAGATGACCGGGCCCTTGGGAGATTTTTCCAGGGCGCCCACGATGCAGGCCGAAACACAGGCAGGGTGTTCGCAATGCAGGCACTGCACCTTGACGTCGAGGGGCTGTTCGGTACCGACAGGTGGGGAGTAACGGTTCACGACGGTGTAGGATTCGGCATCAGGCCGCCGCATCTCCTCAAACACGCTGATGTCGCCAAAGGATTCCAGATCCCCGTGCGGCAGCCCGTTCTGTTCGGCGCACGCCCATTCGCAGCGGCGGCAGCCGATGCAGAGGGTCGTGTCGGTCAGGACACCGAACCTGTCCGGATCCAGCTTGGGATGTGGCGCGGACGCTTCGGCGCCGACCGCGGTCAAGGCCGCGGTGCCCGCAGCCGTCCCCGTGATTTTGAGAAAATCCCGACGACTGACCATGATGTTGTCCTCCTCGTCACTTCTTGTCCGGACTCCAGTCCGAACTCCCTTGTTTCGCCCCGACGGACTGCCGGAGGGATATTTTCTTTTCCGGCAGGGAGCACAGGCCCTTGCAGGAATCGATCACGCAAGTGTCTCCACAATTGCCTCCGCATTGCAGGCAAATCAACTCGGTGTCCTGTTCCTCGGCGAGGGTGAACGTGATGACCCTTTTCACAAGATCCAGGAGATTTTCTTTTTCCTGGATGGAGAACTGATCCATCAAATGTTCCTGCTTCTCGCCGAGGATCCGGTCGAATTCCCGGAGGATCTTCATCCCATCCTCGAGAAGGATGATATCCAGGCTGCGCCGGTCTCCGGGTTTGGTCTGTCTGGCCACCAGGTCCAGTTGGGCGAGCCGGTCGATGTTCTTGCTGATGGCGGCATTGCTGATGTCCAGCAGCCTGGCCAGATCGCTGATTTGAAAATCACCCTCGGTGGACAGGACCTTCAGGATGGTGAACTGGTTCCGGGTCAGGTTGACGGGGCTGGCCATCTGCAGTGTGCTGCGGTGGCAGATATCGGCAATGACCACGGCCATGATCCGGATGTTTTCGCTGAGGGTCTGGTCCAAATTACCCATACTTAACCTCGTTTAATGTTAACTGAGTTAAGTATCGACCAGTGGCAAGGGAAAGCAAGAAAAAAATGAAAAAATTTCACTTAACTAGTTTATTGGCAGTAAATTACTAGCAAATCACTATGAAATGCCAAAAAATTATCAGGGGACTATAAAAGTGAACAATTGGGGAAATGGGCCAATAATGATGTTCAGAATCAGCTGGGAACGGCGATAGGTTTGCTCTCGATATCGACATTCACATAGGTGACCTCCGCTTCGGTCACGGCCACCACGTTCCCGTCCGTGCGCCGGGTGGCTTCCACCGAGACCAGCACCTTGATCGATGTGCGTCCCACCTTGATGATATCCGCATAGAAACTGACCAGGTCTCCCACCTGCACCGGCTGGTGGAAAATGACCTGGTCCATGGCGACGGTGACCACCTGGCGGCAGCCGCGCCGGATCGCACCCACGGCGCCGGCCTGATCGATGTAACTGAGGATCACGCCACCGAAGATGGTGCCGTGGTGATTGGTATCCCGGGGCATCATCAATACCCTGATTGCCGCGTTGCGATGATCCCCGGGCATGAGTTCATTCCTCCTAGAACGAGATCCAGAAGGCGATTTCGGGGTACCAGACGTCGGTGTCATCGGAAAACACATCGTCTTCGAATTTTTCGTATACCGCGCCCACGGCAAGGAAGCTGCCACCCTTGCGGTACGCGATGCCGAGACGCCCGCCATAGGAATTGTAGTCGGGAAGGTGGAGAGGATTGTCACCCGTTACGAAGGTCTTGCGCCAGAAAACGCCGGCATAGGGCTTGATGGGATTCATCTTCCACAGTACGTAGCGAACCTGGGGAGTCACTTTCCAGAAAAGGGGGTCCTGAAGAAGCCAACCTTCCACATCCACACCGGCTTCAAAGCCGTTCAGCAGGTAATATCCCACTCCACCGCCGAGAATCAGGTAGGTCTGGTTGTAGGTGCTGCCCGCGCCGCCGTAAAAACCGACACGTACCTTTCCCTTTTTGAAGGGGCCCGGATCCGGCCCTTTTTTGGGGGGCGGTGGCGGAGGGGTGGTGGTCTGGGAAACGGTCTGCTCGCTCGGTGTTTCCGGCTCCTCCGTTGGTTCCTGATCGGTCTGGGCCAGGGCGGCCGGGACCAGAAAAACAAGGACCAAAGCGGCGGCCAGCAGGGCTCCGGCCAGGGTGTGCCGGCGATTACGTTCAGCCATGGATTCCCTCCCATGGAATCGGGTTGGACAAGTTCGAACTCCGGCCGAACCTAGCACGAAACGGGAAAATGCACCCCCAAAATTTGCCGTGCAATACCATTGGGGTTGACCCGGCGGGAATTCCGGATTTGATTGTCACCAGCAAAATCGTTTCCCTTTTGACCGGTCCCAACCCGATGGAGTGACCATGAAGACCACCCTGCCCGCTCGCGCGGCGATATCCTGCCTGATCCTGGCGGCCCTGCTGGCCGGTTCGGCCCAGGCTGGAATTCCCGACACCTTCACCAACCTGAAGGTTTTTCCCAAGGACATCGGAAAGCAGAAACTCCTGGGCGCCATGCGCGATTTTTCCACCGCCCTGGACGTGCGCTGCACCTATTGCCACGTCCAGAAAACTCCCGGTGATTTCGACAGTATCGACTGGGCCAGCGATGACATCAAACACAAGGACGTGTCCCGGGGCATGATGACAATGGTCAGGAACATCAACAGCGACCAGCTGCCCACCGCCACCGGTGAGCCCGGCGGCATGGTGCGGTGCATCACCTGCCACCGCGGACTCGAAAATCCCCGAACCCTGGATCGGGTGCTTCTGGACACCATGGAAAAGGACGGCGTGGATGTGGGCCTGGCCAGGTACCGAGAACTGAGGGATGAATTCTACGGAGCCGGTGCCTACAACTTCAGCCCCTCGACCCTGAATGGAGTGGCCGAGACGCTGGCCCAGTCCCGCGGCGACCTGGACGGCGCGGTCAAGGTGCTGGACCTGGGCATCGAGATGAACCCGGACGATTCGATCACATACCTGATGAAAAGCAAGGTCCTGATCATCCAGGGGGACAAGACCGGCGCGCTGGCCAGTGCGAAAAAGGCCCTCGAACTCGATCCGGGCAACGAACAGGCCGCCAAGATCATCGAGCAGCTCAACCAGTAACCGGGCGAGGCGTTTTGAAACGGAATATTGCCCGCAGGTTGGTCATCAGCGCCGCATCTCTCGCGGCGCTGATCCTGCTGATCCAGTTGATTCCCGTCGAGCGGACCAATCCACCGGTGGAAGCGGATCTGGTCGCCCCCGATGCGGTCAAGGACATCTTCCGGCGCGCCTGTTACGACTGCCACTCCCATGAGACACGCTGGCCCTGGTATGGCCGTGTCGCGCCGTTTTCGTGGTGGCTGGCCGGACACGTGACCGAAGGTCGCGCGGACCTGAATTTCTCCAGGTGGCCGCTATTTGATTTCGAGGCTCGGGAACTCATTCTGCGCGACATCGAAAAACAGCTGGTGGACGGAACCATGCCCTTGCGCAGTTACGTGCTGGGGCACCGGGAAGCCCGGCTCTCGGACCGGGACCGCCAGGTCCTGCTGGAATGGGTGCGGGCGGGGTATTGACAACCTGCTAGTCTTTGTCCTTTTCATCGGCTTCGGCTACTGTTTTGGCGAGCTGTTCCAGGCTTCCCTCGAGCAAAGTCACCTGTTCTTGGGCTTTTTCCTTTTCCCCGTCCTCCTTGGCGTCCTTCACGGCCTGATGGGCTTCCTTCAGCTTTTTTTCAAGCTCGGTTTGTTCATTGGTCATGATGGACAGGGATTCGGCTTCCTCGGCCTTGTCGAACACGACGTCCACCGAGGCGTCGTCGACCGGCTGATCCTTCTTGGCACGGACCGATGCGGGGATGAAATTCTTTTGAGGATCGAAATCCCGCAGGTTCTGGAAATTGGGTGAGACGATCTCCACCCCACCGTGATGGAGGGCGTCCAGGATGGATGCCCGCAGACGGGAACGGTAGGAGAGCATCTTTTTCGACTCCTCGAGCAGCCCCGCCACGCGGTAGTTGACGGAGAAGTCGCCCAGGTCGAGAACCTGCACGAAGGGATCCTGGAGTCCGGTGTCGGTGGCGGCCTTCAGGAGGAGTTCTTCGATCCTGGTGTGCGGGACGTCGTAACCCAGGGACACGGTGGCCGAGACAATGGTCCCGGACGACCGCACCACCGTCACCGGACTGGTGGCCAGGAACATGTTGGGCAGGGTGACCAGATCACGATCCGGCGTCTGGATCTCCGTGTGGAACAGGCCGCGTTCGGTGACGCGCCCCAAATGGTCCCCGACCTGGATAAAGTCGCCCGAGTGGAAGTTGCGCAGGGTCTTGAGCATGATGCCGGCCATGGCGTTGCCCAGGATGGTGGAAGAACTCAAGGCGATGCCCGCGGAAATGATGATCCCGATCAGACTCAGCAACTGGCCGCGCATGGTCGTGTCGATGGGCAGACCGAGGATGACGATCAGCAGGCCGCAGAAACCGGCGCCCGTCATGATCAGTTGATTACGGAACTGGCGCCCGGGCATCTTGGCCGCATTGCGCTGGAGGAAACGGTTGACGATGCCCAGCACCACAATGACGCCCACGAACAGGGCAGCACCCCAGATCACCGATTTCAGGTTCACCAACAGGTTCCCAAACAGATTCAGAAAATGGTCCATAACTCCTCCCGGGAGGATGGGTTATCAGGCTTTTGTCAACTGGACAAACCCGATTGACTGTTCGACCTTTGATGTGATCAGGATATTCCGGATCGTGATGAAATGAAAGGATCGATGTCATGGCACTCAGGGATCAGGACGCGCTGGATTATCACAGTGAAGGCAGACCCGGAAAAACCGAAGTCGTACCGACAAAACCCTGTCTGACGGCTCGCGACTTGTCGCTCGCCTATACGCCGGGTGTTGCCATTCCCTGCACCGCCATCGAGGCGAACCCCGCCGACGCCTACAAATACACCAACAGGGGCAACCTCGTGGCCGTCGTGTCCAACGGCACCGCTGTCCTGGGATTGGGCAACATCGGCGCCCTGGCGGGCAAGCCGGTGATGGAAGGCAAGGGCGTCCTGTTCAAGAAATTCGGCCACGTGGATGTGTTCGACATCGAAATCGATACCGAGGATCCCGACGAGATCATCAAGTTCTGCCAGCTGCTCGAACCGACCGTGGGTGGCATCAACCTCGAGGACATCAAGGCGCCTGAATGTTTCATCGTGGAAAAAAAGCTTCGCGAAACGATGAACATTCCGGTGTTCCATGACGATCAGCACGGCACGGCCATCATCGCGGCGGCCGCCCTGATCAACGCGGCCCAGCTGCAGGGCAAGGACATCAAGAAGATGAAGGTGGTCGTCTCGGGCGCGGGCGCGGCGGCCATCGCTTGCGCCAAGCTCATGGAGACCTTGGGTGTGCCGCGGGAGAACTTCCTTCTCGCCGACAGCAAGGGTGTCTGCTACAAGGGCCGCACCAAGGGCATGAACGAATACAAGGAGTACTTTGCCAACGAAACGGACAAGCGCACCCTGGCCGACGCCATGAAAGGCGCGGATCTGTTCCTGGGGTGCTCGGTGGCCGACCTGGTGACCAAGGACATGGTCAAGTCGATGGCCGACAAACCCATCGTGTTCGCCATGGCCAATCCCGACCCCGAAATCACCTACGATGATGCCGTGGACGCCCGGCCCGACCTGATCATGGCCACCGGCCGCAGTGACTATCCCAACCAGGTCAACAACGTGCTGGGATTCCCGTTCATATTCCGCGGCGCTCTGGACATCAAGGCCACGGCCATCAATGAGGAGATGAAAATTGCCGCCGCGCATGCCCTAGCCAAACTGGCCCGGCAGCCGGTGACGGCCGAGGTGGCCGCGGCCTATGGTGGCGAACAATTCGAGTTCGGGCCCGAGTACATCATTCCCAAGCCGTTCGACAGCCGTGTGCTGGCCACCGTGGCCTCGGCGGTGGCGAAGGCGGGCTGTGACACGGGAGTGGCCGGCGATCCCATCACCAACTGGGACGCCTACCGTGAAACCCTTGAAGGGATGCACGACAAGAGCCTGATGGTCATGCACTCCATCCGGTCCAAGGCAAAGACCCAATTGCGGAAAATCGTTTTTTCCGAAGGGTGCGATGACCGTGTGCTGGAAGCCTGTCGGATCTCGGTCGATGAAGGGTATTGCCAGCCCATCCTGCTGGGCAACGAAGAGAATATCCGGGCCAAGGCCGAGGAGATCGGCTTCGACCTGAAGGGTGTGATCCTCAAGGACCCCACGAGTTGCCCCAACCTCGACTCGATGGCCCAGACGCTATTCCGGGAACGGGCCCGCAAGGGTTACAACTTCCGGAAGGCCTGGCGCATGGTGCAGCGGCCCATCCATCACGGGGTGATGATGCTGCGCACCGGCGAAGCAGATGGCATGGTCTGCGGCGCGACCCGGTCCTATGTGGACACACTGCGCTGGGTGCTGACCCTGGCGGAAATGCGGCAGGGAATCCGCCGTGTGGTGGGGATGCATGTGCTGCTGGTGGAGCAAAAGGTATACATCTTCGCCGACACGACGGTGAACTTCAATCCGGACAGCCGCATGCTGGCGGAGATCGCGCTGATGGCGGCGGGTGTTGCACGCCACTTCAATCTGGACCCGGTGGTGGCGATGCTTTCGTTCTCGAACTTCGGGGACAACGACCGGCCCGAGAGCCGCAAGGTGCGCGAAGCGGTGCGCATACTCAACGAGGAGCATCCCGAACTGAACGTCGATGGGGAAATGCACGCCGATGTGGCCGTCTTGGCTGGAGGGTGCCAAGACTCGGTGCCCGACTGCAAGGTCAGGGGACAGGCCAACGTGTTGATCTTCCCTGACATGCAGAGCGGCAACATCGCCTACAAGCTGGTGGGTTACCTGGGTGAGCGCGAAGTGATCGGACCGCTGCTGGTAGGGTTGAAGCAGCCCATCAACGTGGTGTCGACGCAATCCACGGTGGCGGAAATTGTCAACATGGCGGCGATTTCGGCTTATGAGGTCGGGCGGGCCTGAGTCCGGTTCTTCGGTTTTCCTGCCCCGCACAACAAAAATCCGGGACGGTCCTCACTTCGCTGCGGATGCCCGGATTTTTGCTGTGCGGGGCAGGAAAACCGAAGAACCGGACTCAGGCCCGGGCGAAATCACAAGGCCGATGGCTGACAGGGTCAGCGGTAGGTGGATTTCAAGGCGCCCCAGGTGGTGCTTGTCGTTGGGACGGAATCGCAGGTTACCAGGTTTTCGCTGGTCTGGATCAGGAAGGTGCCGGTCATCGAAGCGCCATAGGTGCTCAGAACAACCCAGTAGACGGTTTCAGGGGTGAGGATCACGCCGTCGTCGTAGGTAATGGCGCTCATGGTGCCCTCGCCTCCGTCATCATCGTAGGCGATGGCATTTCCGAGCGGATCAGAGGGATCGAAGTTCTGGCAGTAGATGGTCAGGACGGTGTCGATGATGTCGGTGCCCGCGGCATCCACCACCAGCTCGACGGGATTTGAGTCGGTGGACTTGATGCAGAAGAACTCCACATACATTCCGTCGTTGACCGAGTCGGTGAGTGGGGCGTCGCAGTTCAGACTGATCTCATCGCCAAAGGCCCGGTCGTAGGTTGGGGAGCTGGCCGTGAGGGCCCCCTGCAGGACGGACCGGAATCCAGTCTGGGGCATGGCGTCCTGGAGGTCGGGGATCTTTTCCACTGCCCAGGCGGCGGAGGTTCCCAACATCACCGCGAGAATCACTGAACACCAGTACCGCATGGTCGAGTATGCCTCCGTCTTATGTCCACAAGGGGCCTTTCAGGGAAGGCCTTATTCGAGAATGGTTTTGATCCTAACGGGTTAATGCTCAAATGTCAATACCATTAGCTATAAAAACGGTACATTAGGCAAAAACATTATTATGATGTTCAGCACCGGCAAAAAGCCGGAGTTGTTGCGCAACAGGCGGCCTGCGGTTATGAATCTTTCAACCATTCAACCCCGGGGAGATCTTTCCATGTCCCAAACGATCCTGGTGACCGGAGGAGCCGGTTACATCGGCAGCCACACCTGCCTCGAACTTCTGAACGCCGGTTTCGAGGTGGTCGTCGTCGACAATCTGGACAATTCCAGCGAGGAAAGCCTGCGCCGGGTCCGGGAACTGGCCGGTCGGGGTCTGGAATTCCATCTGGTGGATGTCTGCGACCGCGCGGCGCTGTCGAAGGTGTTCACCACCGGGCGGTTCGACGCCGTGATCCATTTTGCCGGACTCAAGGCGGTCGGCGAGAGCTGTGAGATTCCCCTGCGGTATTATGAAAACAACATCTTCGGCACGGTCGAACTGTTGAAGGTGATGCAGGAGCACGAGTGTTTCAACCTGGTGTTCAGTTCGTCGGCCACGGTCTACGGCGACCCGGCCACGGTGCCCATCACCGAGGATTTTCCGCTATCGGCGACCAACCCCTACGGCAAGACGAAACTTTTCATCGAGGAGATCATGCGCGATGTGTGCACGGCCGACGACCGCTGGCGGTGCGTGCTGCTGCGATATTTCAATCCCATCGGTGCACATCCCAGCGGGCGCATCGGCGAGGATCCCCAGGACATTCCCAACAACCTGATGCCCTTCGTCATGCAGGTCGCCGTCGGAATGCGTGAGGAACTGGGCGTCTTCGGAGATGACTACGATACCCCCGACGGCACCGGCGTGCGCGACTACATCCACGTGGTGGACCTGGCCCTGGGCCACGTGGCGGCCATCGCAAAGATGGACACCTTCACCGGTTGCCTGCCGATCAATCTCGGTACTGGAACGGGATATTCGGTGCTGGAGATGGTGGCCGCCGCCAAGAAGGCATCGGGCAGGGAAATTGCCTACCGGGTCGCGCCGCGACGGCCGGGGGACATCGCCACCTGTTATGCCGATCCTTCGCTGGCGGCCCGGTTGCTGGGCTGGAAAGCCGAACGAGGCATCGAGGAGATGTGCGCCGACCACTGGAAATGGCAGTCGGATAATCCGCGGGGATACCGGGAATGATTCGCGAGCCCATCGGAGGGCGCTGCATCACTGAAGAACGGTCTCTATTGCCTTGGATATTGCTCTGTCCGGGGAGTTCGAAGATTAGAGGACCGGCAGTCGAACGGTTCCGGATGTCCTCAGCCTTCGGCCTGCGGATTACCGGAACCGTTCGACTGCCGGTCCTCTAATCTTCGAACTCCTCGGACAGTTCATTATCCACCGCGTAGATGCATACTTCCCGAGCAGACTGCTCGCTATAACCGTACTTTTCCACCAGGTTACCGATCAGGAAGGCGATGTCGTCACGGATCCGCTTGTCGTAGGTGCGGAAGTCGTCGGTCCCGTATTCCTTCAGGGCGCGGCGGAAGTTGGCGTTTTTCAGGAAGGGCTCGAGCACCTTGTCCTTCAGGCTGAACACGTAGCGTTTGTGCAACTCGTCGAACAGCACGGTGTCTTCGATATCCAGGCCCTCGATCATGATTTCCTGGGTCAGGGTCTGCGAGGTGTACTCGCGCTGGGTCTCTTCGCGGAACTCGTTGCGCCGGCCCTCGCGCGCGTCCTCACCCAGCAGGTGGTCCTCGATGCCCACCAGGAAATGTTCGGTGATCTCCAGC
>DAOWLV010000405.1 GCA_030643455.1 Candidatus Krumholzibacteriia bacterium
GCTACATCTCTTGCTGTTCGACTCCGCCGGGAAAGAAAGCAAGGTCGTCAACATCCCGGTCACCTTTTCCGTTGTCTCCGGCAGCACCGGTCAGGGCCAGTTCATCGAGCCCACCGTCCTGACCTTTTCAGACGGCAAGACCCAGACGGGCTTCAAGGCAACCGGCGCCGGCTTCCTGGAAATTACCGCCACGGTGGTCATCAACAACCGCGTCCTGGACGTGGTGGCCTACGAGTTGGATGGTGATGAAACGGTCCTGTCCCTGGTATCGGTGGCAGGTCAGACCACGGGTTGGAACCTTTCCCTGCCCAGCAACATGAGCGACCTCGTGACCCCGGTCACCGTCAGCGCCCAGACCATCGACCAGTTCGGCAATCCCACGGCGGATACCGGACAGAGCATCAACTTCTCCGCCGATCCCGCCTCACTGGGAACTTTCGATCCCCCCAGTTCGGTGTCCGATGAATCCGGACGCACCAGCAGTTCCTTCACCCCCGCGGGCACTGCCGGGCTGGTCACCATTTTCGGAGCCAGTGCCGGGTTTGACGGGGACCAGGCCAGCCTGCGCCTGCGGGACATCGTGGTGATCCCCGACCCGGTCTGGTACGACGAACCCGCAGACCACCAGACTTTCGATCAGACCGATTTGACGGCCCTGGTCGTCGCCAACACCCCCGACGATCTGCTTCTGGAAATCCCCTTCCAGTCCAACTTCAATGGAATGCAGATTCACATCCTCTTCGAGACGAATTTCGACGCCGCCGGCGTGACCGCCGATCCGTTCGAGCAACCGGTGACCTTCGGCCATTCCCTGCTGCCGGACATGATGCTGACCAGCAAATTTTCCGCCAACGACTATGGGGATATCCGCCGGTTTCATCCGGGCTCGCCCAACCTGGATTACTGGGATTTCAACACGAGTTCATGGGTCGAATTCATCGAAGGCCAGGTCGACGGAGACCCCAACATCCAAGACAAATGGGTGACAAAGGATGCCGCCGGGCTGGTCATCAGCATCCCCAAGGCGATATTCGGGGCAGCCTTCCCCGACTCGATGCTTCTTGAGGCCTACCTGACCCAGGATGACGGCGTCAAAAGGTCGGCCTTCGACTCCGCGCCCCAGGATTCGACCCTGAACCTGACCTTTGATTACGAGGACCCGGAAGACGGCGATTGGGACACCGCCCTGGGCCCGGTGACCCTGGAAGCCTGGGGCCGGACCTATGTGCCCCGGTCCGACTTCCCCACCCCACCGACCGTGGATAACGTACGGGCCACACCCGAGGAACTCGATGCGGGCGAAAGCATCGTCCTGGAAGCCCTTATCACCCCCGCGGCCGACGGCATCGGCGACGTCGTGGCGGATCTGAGCGCCATGGGCGGTAGTTCCCAGGCCCGCATGTATGACGATGGAGATCCCGGCCATGGTGATTCCGTAGCCGGTGACGGCGTGTACAGCCTGTTCACCCTGGTTCCCATCACCAACCCGGGCGGTTCCCAGGATCTTTTCGTCGCCGCTTTCGATGCCGACAACATCTGGGCCAACAGGGGATCGGCCACGATCCACGTGACCGCTCTGGTCACTCCCATCATTTTGGCCACCGACCCCGTCGGCGATGACCACGGACCCAACCAGCCCAAAGAACAGCGAAAGTTCTACACCTATCCCACGAACATCGCCTTCGTGAAGGGCGGTTTCGATCTGACGGGCCTGACGGTTTTCGAGACCAAGGCCAACGTGGGCGGCGAACTGGTGGACATGATCGCTTTCCAGGTATCGATGGTCGACTTTCCCGATCCCGCCGATCCCGGCACGGCCAACTGGAGCCCGCTCTATGCCGATCTGAACATCACCAAGATCGATATCCTCATCGACAACGCACCCGGAGGCGCCACCGCCTCGCTGCCCTGGCGGCAGGCGGCTTTCCAGGCCTGGGACGCCTGGGACTGGGCCATCATCATGGATGGCTGGTACAAGGCCCTGATTCCCTCCTACGGTCAAAACACCGTCGACTCCTGGCGCGACAACGCCCTGCGCAACGACAAGGACATCCTGCTGATCAGCGATCCCGACCTGGACACCGTTACCGCCTTGGTTTCGAAGGCCGCCCTTGGTGATCCAACTCCCGAGGACATCGCCAAGTGGGATATAGCCGTGTGCATGGCCAGCCACGATTTCGGCGGCGAAGAGGTGCTCGGCGGCATCCGCTGGGTGGAGGAAGCGCGCAGTGAATGGCAGTTCGGCGGCGGCCAGAGCGGTGATCGCGACAGCAACTACATGGATCTTCTGCTGGTCCCGGGCACCGGACACACCAATGGCCTGAGCCAGGAGGAAATCCTGGATTACGAGTCGGAGGAAGCGCTGGACCGGTTGTCCAGGGGCCTGACCCCGGTGGCCATCGAGGTGAGTCTTTTCGAGGACACCGGCCCGCCCGTGATAGATACCGGCGGCAAGGGCTCCGTGGTGACCAATGTGGCCCCAATCCTCGGCGCGCCCCTGGCCATGGCGGTCAAGATCACCGACGACAACCGGGTGGACCGAGCCGTATTCCGGTACCGGTCCACCGGTTTCGAAGGCGAAGGCTGGGATCGCGAAGTGCCCATGGGCTTCCTCGGCCAGGACACCTGGGTCGTGGACATCCTGCCCAGCTGGCTCGACTCGAACCTGGTCTATTCCCCCATCGACAGCACGCGCTACCTTGAATTCGAGGTGGAGGCCTCCGATCCGCCAACCGACACCCACCCTGATGGGCAGACCTCCATCTCCCCTGTAACCACCCTGCAGATCGAGAAGAACGCCTTCTGCCGTCCCCAAGACGCCACCCTTGACACGGAAGACCTCCTGCTGCTGCAGGTCGACGGTTCGCTCCTGAACGTCCCCGAAAAGCTGCGCAAAAATCTCATCAGCAAACACATCGCCGAAGCATGGACCGGCGGCGAGGCCGACCCCGACACGATGGGCTCCGCCGTGGAACTGCAGTGGGACATGTGCAACATCGAAGCGGCGGTCAAGAAGGCCCCGGTGATACCCGAAGGCCGTCCCATCGGCGTTTTTCGCCAGGTCTTCCTGGCCACGGCCGACACGCTCGGCGGTTTTCTGGACTACGGGGATAAGATCCCGGGCAACGCACAGCTATCCCTGCACTACCCCCAGGAATGGGTTCCCGCGGGGCTGGACGAAAACCTGATCGCCCTCTACCAGTACAACCCCGAATCGGATCGCTGGCTGCTCATCGGGGGCAATGTCACCCCTACGGGCAACAACGTGACCGCAACGGTGAACC
>DAOWLV010000348.1 GCA_030643455.1 Candidatus Krumholzibacteriia bacterium
CGGGCACTACCAACGGCTGGACCGCGCCCCAGGATGTCATCCTCAAGCTGCTGGGCATCCTGACGGTCAAGGGCGGCCCCAACGCCATCGGCGAGTACTTCGGGCCTGGCGCCGAGGCGCTCAGTTGCACGGGCAAGGCGACCATCACCAACATGGGGGCCGAGCTGGGGGCGACCACCAGCATCTTCCCCTACGATGACCGGATGGGCACCTATCTTAAGGCCACCCGTCGAGCGGACCTGGCCGAACTGGCCGACGCCAACCGGGACCTGCTGGTGGCCGACCCCGAGGTGCTGGCCAATCCCGCCGATTTTTTCGACCAGGTCATCGAGATCGATCTCTCCACCCTGGAACCGCACCTGGTCGGGCCCCATTCCCCGGACATCGTCCACCCTGTGGGTGAGATGGCGGCCGACACAGAGGCCGAAGGTTATCCCGAGAAACTGACCGCGGCGCTGATCGGCAGCTGCACCAACAGCTCCTACGAAGACATCTGCCGGGCCTCCGACGTGGCGCGGCAGGCCAAGGCCAAGGGCCTGAAGATGAAGACCAGCCTGTGGGTCTCGCCGGGCAGTGATCTGATCTACCAGACGATCAAGCGGGACGGACAGCTCGCGGACCTCGAGGAGGTCGGCGCCACGGTGTTGACCAACGCCTGCGGACCGTGCATCGGGCAGTGGCAACGGGACGACATCACCGAGGGTGAAGTGAACTCCATCGTCACCTCCTTCAACCGCAACTTCAAGAAGCGGGCCGACGGCAATCCCCAGACCCATGCCTTCATCGGCAGCCCCGAGGTGGTCATGGCCTACGGACTGGCCGGAACCCTCAAGTTCAACCCCATGGCCGACGCCCTGACGAACGAAAGCGGGGAGTCGGTCACGCTGGATGCACCGGCGGTGGCCGACGAACTTCCGCCCGACGGATTCGTGGTTTCGACAGAGGGTTACCAGGCGCCCCCCGAGGATACCGCAGGCGTGAAGATCATGGTCGATCCGAACAGCGATCGCCTGGCCCTGCTGGAGCCCTTCAGTGCCTGGGACGGGAAGGATTACCAGGGTCTGCCCCTGTTGATCAAGGCCCTGGGCAAGTGCACCACCGATCACATTTCCATGGCCGGTCCCTGGCTGAAGTACCGGGGCCACCTGGACAACATCAGCAACAACATGCTGATCGGAGCGGTGAACGCCTTCACGGAAAAGACCAACAGCGTCAAGGACCTGCTTTCCGAGCAATACGGCGAGGTGCCCGCGGTGGCGCGGCACTACAAGGCCGAAGGGCTGCGCTGGGTCGTGGTCGGCGACGAGAACTACGGCGAGGGCAGCAGCCGTGAACACGCTGCCATGTGTCCGCGGCACCTGGGCTGCGCCGCGGTCATCGTGCGCAGCTTCGCGCGGATCCACGAGACGAACCTGAAGAAGCAGGGTGTGCTGCCGCTTACCTTCATCGACCCCACCGACTACGACAAGGTTCAGGAGGGGGACCGCATGGATATCCTCGGTCTTGCCGATCTGGCGCCGGACCAACCGGTGACCATGATCATTCACCACGCCGGCGGTGGCAGCGATGAGATCATGCTCAACCACACACTGACCGACGAGCAGATCACCTGGTTCGTGGCCGGTTCGGCCCTGAACAAGATCAAGGAGTCGAAAGGGTAACCGGTGCGCAAGAGGGATTTTGTTGTTCTGGGAATTGCGCTGCTGTTGGTGGCTGCATTCCTTGTCGAGGAGGTCCTGACCCCGCAGCCCGCTACGTTGAATGAAACCCCTCCGGTCGAACCGGAGGGGTTTCTTTCACCTCGATGGGTGACTGCCGGCATGGACGGTGAGCAGGTTTTCCTGCACTGGCGGTCCGTACCTGGCGCCTTGGCCTACACTCTCTGGCGTTCAGGGGATCCAGAGGGTGGCTACCGGGTCATCCACATGGGCCGGGACACGACCTATGTGGACCAGAACGGCCTGGTTCACGGCAAACTCTACTGTTACCTGCTGACGGCCACCGATCCGGAATTTGACGAATCGGGCCTATCCCCCAAGAAATGCGTGGAATTCGGCGGCGGTGAGGGAAACGACAGCCGCTGAAGCCGACCCGAGAGGACAGTCATGGAAAACCCTTGTGATCTGACAGGAAAAGGGGCCCTGATCACCGGCGCCAGCCGCGGGATCGGCAAGGCGGTGGCCGAGATGCTGGCCCGCCATGGAGCGAAAATCGCGGTCCACTACGGCGTCGACGAACGCGCCGCCGAGAACGTGCTGCAGAGACTGCCCGGTGATGGTCACATCAAACTGGCGGCGGACCTGGGGGATTCCACCGAAGCCGCCCGGCTGTCGGAAATGGCTGCCGAGGGCCTGGGCCGCCTCGACATCGTGGTCAACAACGCGGGGATCTACGTCACCCACGACATTTCCCAGCTCGATCCGGCCCACTGGCAGGAATACTGGAACCGGACCATCGCGGTGAACCTGTCCGGCCCGGCCCACGTCCTGCACGGCGCCATTCCCCATCTGGAAGCCGCCGGGGGAGGGCACATCGTGAACATCTCCAGCCGCGGCGCCTTCCGCGGCGAACCCGACGCACCGGCCTACGGAGCGAGCAAGGCGGGCCTGAACAGCCTGAGTCAGTCACTGGCCGTGGCCCTGGCGCCCAAGGGCATCAAGGTGGTGGCTCTGGCGCCGGGCTGGGTGCTGACCGACATGACCCGCGAATTCCTCGAAGGTCCCGGCGGTGACAAGATCCGCAACCAGAGTCCCATGGGGCGCACCGCCACGGCTGATGAAATTGCGCAGGTGATATTGATGGTGGTTTCGGGGAAGGCGGATGCTCTTACCGGGGGGATCATTGATGTCAACTGTGCTTCTTATCTGAGGTCCTGAAGATTAGTCGTGATTCAAACACATCACACGATATGTCCTCGTTCCTGCGGATTAATCGTGTGATGTGTGTGAACCACGACTAATCTTCAGGACCTCGGATAAGGGGCAGGGTAGGAACCCGGAGTTTGTAGGCGCAACCAGTGTTTTGGGTTCCTGCTTGTCGCTATTGCTGGTGGCCTGGAACATTGACCCATGTAAATTATTGCTAAATATAGAGATGGGACAAAGTGACCCGCCGGCGGGTTTTTGGGGAAAATTCCCCACCACTCGTCTTCCCATGGGCAGCTGGGGCGAGCACCTGTTCGGCTAGAACACTTCCCAACCCGCATGTTCATTCACGAGAGCGCGAAACCGGCGCTCCCAGTCGATCAGGGCCTGTGGGGCACCATAAGCGGGAAATGCCAGGATCAAGCTATGGGACCAGGATCCAAAGTGTAAAGTGATGCGGGTTGAGCCTCCATCAATTGAGGTCTTATGCAATAGGGAAATTTGCCCATCGTCGGTTGGAACCGCCTCACCGCATTCCGCCCTGAAAACTTCCGGCTGTTTGAAAAAGTCGATGGCCAAAAGGTCGTTGATATATGCAAGGGAGGTGTCGGGAGATACGTTGGCGCGGATGGTCGTGGTATCCTTGTACGCCCCTGCAATTCTGAGGTGCCCATCACATGCGAGCCCGGCAGAGATCCGTTGCCAGCCAATCCCGCTGAATGTCTCCACAATTACGAACACATTCGCCTCGTCAAAAACCCCCTGGTAATCGAATTCCTCCGTTTCTTGGGCAAAGGCTCCGAGAGCAATAATTGAAACCAGGAAAACGATGATGACGATCCGGCTCAGCATGTCAGTCACGACTAGCCTCCTCCTGCCCAATCCCCGAATTATCCCTTTTGGTTCTACTGCGCCTTGTCTGAAGTTCTGGAGATTGCATCGGTACGTACACATCACATGATTAATCCGCAGGAACG
>DAOWLV010000154.1 GCA_030643455.1 Candidatus Krumholzibacteriia bacterium
AACCAGACGTAGTTGAATTCTGCCTTGAACTTTTCCACGAAGCGGTAGGCGATTCCCAGGGACATGATGTCGGGGAGATTGATTTCCGTATTCAGTTTCTGCTCGCGTCCCAGGGCGCCCACCAGGGCGTTGCCCCAGGGGTCGGCGCCGGGAGCCACGGGATCCAGCGTGGCATCGCCGTCGTCGAATTTCATGGTTTTCTTGAAGTGGTACATGGCACCCAACGACAGCTTTTCATTGGGCCGGTACATCAAGCCGAACGAAGGAGTGAGGTTGATCGAGCTGGACCCCTTGAGCTCCGTGTGGATGGCGTTTTCCCCGAACTGGGGCTCGGGAGTGTACTTCTTGAGCTCCAGGTTCTGGTGGGCTATATCGACACCCGCAGCAATGGCGAAGCCTTCGCCCAACTTGAGGGAGAGGGCCGGCGTCACGTAGACGGTCTCGATCACCACGTCGTGGCTGATCCGGCGGCCAACCCATTCGGCCCCGTCCTTCCAGACAACGCCCAGACCGAAGGGGGCGTAAACACCGATGCCGAAGGCGAGACTGCCGCCGGAATTGTTGGTGAAGTAGACGCCCGGTACGGGGTAGACCTTGTCTTCGGCTTCCCCAGTCGAGGTCGTGGCGTCGGTTTTGTTCAGTTTCCCGCTGAACTTGAACTGGGGCGCCACGAAAACAGCGTTCGCTTCCAGGCGCGTGCCTTCCATGAACGACAATCCCGCGGCGTTGTAGAACAGTGCGGAGCCGTCGTCGGCCGTGGCGGTAAACGCACAGCCGAGAGCGGTGGCCTTGGCGCCGGCTTCGTAGATGCTGAATCCAGAGGCCAGGGCCGAACCCGAGCCGAGAATCAGCAATCCCGCAACCAACAGGGTGCAAATAATCCTTTTCTGCATTTCGCCTCCTCTGCATTTCGTAAGCGGCCCCAGGTCGGCCGCTTGGCCGCCAGTGGGCGCCCCGCAACATGCGGGGTTCCGCATACTTTGATCGGGCGACCCTAGCACAGGGTCCAGAACGTGCAAAGCCCTTTTCAATCAAGGAAATGTGGACCATATTAGACCTGTAACAACCGTCCCGGAGGCCCTCATGTTGTTTGTCGACCATCCCGATGAGTTTCACAGGATCCTGCCGGGATTCCTGCCCCGGACCCTGCGGCCGGTTGAACAGGGAACGCAAGATCCAGGTGGGGATTCCTTCGCCATGACTCTCCGGGAGGCCCTGTTCGGCCCCGGAAAGTGCCCGACCCTGATGGCAGGCGAACGATCAGAAAGCGATCCAGGCGATTTCTGGACCTCTTGCTTCCTGGTCCGGCGTGCCTCGGTTTCCCAGTACGATGCCCTGCGCCAGGTGATTGCCACCAGCCAGGACCTGCCGGGTCATGTCCTGTGCCTGGCCTTGTCCGGGGCGGGGTTTCACGGTCAGCAGGAGCGTCAGTGGGTGGCCGATACGGGCAATCTTCATCTCAGCGTCGGTCTACGCTGCGATCTTCCGGCCGCGGAAATAGGGCTGGCACTGACCATGTTGCCCGCGGTGGCGGTGATGGATTCCCTGTCCGTCCTGACTGACTCCGGGTCCCGGCCAGACGGCCTGGGAATCAAGTGGGTCAACGACATCCTGGTTGGCGGCCGGAAAATCGGCGGCGTGTTGACCTCCGCCAGGTCCCTGGACGGACAGATCCGGTCTGCGGTTTTGGGAATCGGTTTGAATGTCGCCGTTGCACCCGCAGTGCCGCCGACGCCCTTCACGCCCGGAGTCAGCTGTCTCGAGGATTGCATGTCCTTGCCACAGGACGGCTTGACAAGAGTCCTGAGTCTGGTCCTTTCGGCGCTTGCGGGGCGGTTCGAGGAACTGGTGCAACAGGGACCAGACCCCTTGCTGGAGGCCTATCGCGCCGATTCGGTGGTCCTGGGCCGCCGGGTCGAAATCCGGCCTGACGGCCCTTTTTCCGGACCCCACAGACAAGGCCGTGTCCTGGCCATCGGTCCCGACCTGGCCCTGGCCCTGGCCAATGATCCCGAACCGGTGACCTCCGGGCGTCTCGTTCTTTTGCCGGAATAGGACTGTTCTCCACCGTTTTACAGGGTTTTCTCCCAATAATCCCTCCAGTTTTGCCGGAATCTTCCGATCCTATACCAGTCCCATTTTTGTGATTTTCCTGGTATTCCCTAGTGAATTTCACCGAGTCCAAGGTCGGAGATGAAGATGGCCACAGGTTTGGAAGCCGGAAAAGACGTCAGGATTGCCCGCCTGCTGGCACGCCGCGGGGCGCCGGGGTCTTTCGCCTATGCGGTTTTCACAATGCTGGTGGTCGGTCTTACCGGGCTCTGGAAACAGGAGCCCGTTCTGGTTGTGGTGGCCATCGTGATCAACCTGGCCACCGGCTGGGTCAGGAAGCGCCTGAGCACCCGCTTCGATGTTGATTATCCCGGTAACCCCGTCCGTTGGGCAGGCATGTTCCTGGCCGCCACCATGGTTTTCGCGGTCACCTGGGGGCTCTTGACCATCCTGGTGGCTCGAACCTTCGGCCTGGGCTGGGAGATGCTACTGACCATGCTGGTGACGACGGGCCTGGCCACCGGCGGCATCAGCGCCTTGAGCGCCGACTCCCGGACAATCATCCCCTACCTGGGTGTGATTCTAGGTCTGCCGGTTTTTGCTGCGGGCACCCTGCCGGCCCCCGAAAATATGCGCATGGCCCTGATCTTCAGCCTGTACCTCCTCTACTGTCTGATCCAGACCCGCATCCAGACCCGGTACATCGCCAAGGAATTCGAGTCTGCCGACCTCTTGGAACAGCGCACCCGGGAACTGGCCGTGGCCACGCGTGACGCCGAAGCGGGCAGCGAGGCCAAGAGCCTGTTTTTGGCCAACATGAGCCATGAAATTCGCACCCCGATCAACGGAATCCTCGGCATGACCGAACTGGCTCTGGAGACCGACCTGACCTCTGAGCAGCAGGAGTATCTGGAACTGGCCCGCTATTCCGGGAACAATCTGCTGACCCTGGTCAACGATTTGCTCGATTTTTCGCGCATCGAGGCCGGGCACATGGAATTGGTGCCCACTCGTACTGATCTGAGGGAGCAGGTCTCCCGTAATACCGAAGCCCTGACCGCGGGCAACAAGATCTGCCAGGTTCCGGTCACCTGGCGGGTGGCAGAGGCGGTGCCGGAGATTGTGGTTCTCGATGACACCCGATACAAGCAGATCCTGACCAACCTGATCGGGAACGCGATCAAGTTCACACGCGAGGGTGAAATCAAGATCACGATCGACGCCAGCCCAAGAAAAGACGGTATGCTTCTCATCCGGACCGTGGTCCGGGACACGGGCATCGGTATTCCGGCAGAAAAACTGGGCAGCGTATTCGGGACCTTTTCCCAGGCCGACAATTCTTTTGTCCGCGAGTTCGGCGGTACGGGTCTGGGCCTGGCAATCAGCCGGCAACTGGTCCAGTTGATGGGAGGGGACATCCGGGTGGAGAGTGAGATGGGTGTCGGCAGCGTGTTCACTTTCGATATCCTGGCCTGTCCCGTGTCCGAGGAACCCTCTCCCTGGGAAACCACCCCCGATAACCGTGTTTCGGTCGTGGCACTGGAGCAAACCCTGCGGGTGCTTGTGGTGGAAGACAATCCCGTCAACAGCCGTTTCGCCCAGCGATACCTTGAAAAGCGCGGACATGTGGTGGAGGTGGCCGCCAACGGAGAACTGGGGGTGGAAGTCTTCAGGAAAAAGATCTTCGATCTGGTTCTCATGGATGTCCAGATGCCGGTCATGGACGGTCTGCAAGCCACCGAAGCCATCCGGGCTTATGAAGGCGATCCGGAGCGGCATGTCCCGGTAGTCGGCTTGACCGCCCACGCCTCGGCCGAAGATCGGGAACGCTGCCTTCAGGCAGGCATGGACGGCTACCTGACCAAGCCCGTAAACCTGTCGGACCTTGACAAAGTTCTCGTCGACGTCCTGAATCATGAATTGATCCCGGCCTGACGGAACCATCATGAGTGGCGATCGTTCTTTTCTCCATGCGAAACCGGCATGATCCCTGGAAATGGCCCATCTGTGTCGGAGTGACCGTCGCAATGGTCCTGGTGACCACGTTCCTGCTGCCCCAGAGCTGGATCGATGCCTTCTTTTCCCCCCTGTCCCTCCTCGAGCGTCTGGAACGTGAACAGCCCCCCGCCTGGATGGTCATCCTGCCGCCGCCTCCGGTGGAGATAGTTCCGGATCGCCAGTCAATACCCCCCGTGTCCCCGTCCGATCCTGCCCGCCCAAAGACGCACAGGGATCCCGATTGGTGGTCCCGGGGCTGGCGCGTCCGGACCACGCCCGACACCCCCGCCGCCGGGCCACAGGCCTCTGCCGACAGCGTGGCGATCCTGCTGATGGCCCTGGGGGTGGAGCGGGATTTCATGACCCGTGCTCGTCCCGACAGCTTGATGGCTTCACGGCTGTTTTTGATGCAGGTGGAGGATTCTTTCCGGTTCGACGAGTTGAAACCCTATCTGGAGGCCATGGCCAGGTCGCGTGACTACGCGGATATCATGTCCCGGGCTGCCGATATGTATGACAATTTCCTGGCGACGGAAATCATGACTCCCGATTGATCGGATCTCCGGTTGCGCAATTCAATATTTATGATAGCTTTAAAATACTTGACAATTTTCTTCATGGTTTGGTTGGAGAACGGAATCCGGTCGTAACCAGGATTTCCGGATCAGCTGGGAGTGTTCATGTTTCGTGTCACCAGAGCCGAAGAGCAGGCCGTCCGCCTGATCATGCGCCTTGCCGTCCTCGGGGAACAGTTGACCCTGTCCGACCTCGCCGTGGCCGAGGATCTGCCCGAACCCACCGTGGCCAAACTGCTCGGCATGTTGCGCCGGGGTGGCGTGGTGGAGGCTGTCAGGGGTCGCAACGGAGGATATGTCCTGGCGGATCTTCCAGAGCGGACCAGCGCCGGCAGCGTGATTCGCAGCATCAGCGGGGAACAGGTTTTCGAGTACCCCTGCAGCGATTCCCACGACCGGCCCGATTGTCCCCGCACCGACGATTGCGGACTGCGGCCGGTGTGGCAGCACCTGGGCAACCGGGTGTCGGAAGTGCTGGAACAGACGAGCATCGCCGACCTGTTGCGCACTGAAGAGTCCGCCTCCAGTAATCTCGCAAACCTATGGCCCCTGGCAGGCAAGTGAGGGCGCCCTTCATCCCGCCGAGTCAACCCCGCCTCACAGGAATCGAACAAGACCACCCCAGCGCTCGTCCATCCGGAAACCGTGTTTCTGATAGAAGCGGCGCAGGAAAAAGTGGGTCTTGATGGTCTTGACGCCTTCGGCCGAGAGCCGGGTGCAGAAATCCGCGAGGATGGCCCGGGCGATGCCCCGTTCGACCAAGGCCTGGTTTACCACGATCCCGTCCAGGAACACCGCCTCGTCATCCAGTTGCCGGTACACGACGCCTCCGATGATCTGCTCCGCTTCGTCCGTGGCCACGAGATAACGGTCGGCTTCGCTGATGGTCTTGGGGAAGCCTGCCCTCAGGAACAGGCGGTAAAGCTGGCCGACTTCCGCCGGGCCGGCCGGTTCACAGATGACGTAGGAATGGCCATGCTGGTCCTGAATGGTCGAGCGGACGAGGACCTGGCTGTGCGCTGCGTCGCCCACGGCGAGGACTTCGACACTGTCGCTGTGCATCCGGTGGGGGAAAGCCAGCCGATTGAATGCTGCCCTGTCGTCCTGGTCGGACAGCGCAGCCTGCAGGTCCGAAAGTTCCACCATCTGGGTGGCCCGGCGGTTCGGGTGGCGAAACATGCGGACCAGCAGGCGATCAAAGATGTCCAGCAACTGCGGGTCGGCATCCTTGAAATAGGTGTTCCGGAAAAGGGTGAACCGGGCGATTTCGGGAAGTCGGTCCAAGCGGTACAGACGCGTGAGCTCCTCGAGAATCTCCAGGCGGGCCTTCAGCCGGGCCTGGAAGTTGACCGATTCCCATTCCTCGAACCGGTGGATGGCTCCCCTCAGGCTCAATGGTGTTTGATAACTTCCCTCCAGGGACTCGATGAAACCGTCGAGTGCCTCCGTGAAACCCAGGCCCATTTCATCGGTGCCGCGGCTTCTGATCTCTTCCTTCAATTCCTTCAGGAAGGCCAGGGCTCCGCTCGGGTCCAACGCCTCGACGAAGGCCTCGAAGATCCATTCCCGTTCGAGGTATTCCCGACTCCAGGGGTAGTGGCTGATGGTGTGCTGGTACATGTTCCGCCAGAGGGGCCGGACCAGGGACAAGGGACCAGTGTAAGCCTTCCAGCCCGAGAGGTTGTTCTGCACCGCGCCCCTCCGGAATTCCGGTTCCGGCACCACGATGTTGTTGGGGGTGATCAGGCCGGGAATGATTCGCCGGCCGCTGTTACGCCAGCCGCGCACGACCACGCCCATGGCCCTGACCATCAGCTGGTGCCAACGCATCCGCGTCGGCGGTGCGGTTCCAGGGCCGCGGATGCCGCTGAACTCGCGGATCTTTTCCCAGACCGTCAGGTCGCTCACGTAGGCCATGGACAAGGCGCCCAGTTCAGGCCGGAAGCAGCCGAAGGTCGGCATGACGGAAGTGCCAAAGGGATAACCACCCAGGACGATGTACCAGTAGATGGTGCTGCGGATGTGGTTCTGGTCGAAATCCTGGCGGATGATCACCTGCAGGTCGAAATGCTTGCCTCCGCTGGTGTTCACACTCACGCGATACCGCGAATCCTCGAACCGTGAAATGATGCGGGAGACCCAGATGCCGCCGGGTCCGATCTTGTCCAGCAACAGATCCTCGCCCTCGAACGCCAGCATGAGGGACTGCTTCAGGAAGGTGGTCCCGACCAGGACTTCCTCCAAACGGCGGACCTCCTCGGTGCCGAGTCCTTCCTGGAAGACGATCTTGCCCGCCCAGGCATCCGCATCCAGGCCTTCGTAATCGATCTTGAGTTTGTCCTCGAACCAGGCGGCCAGTTTGTTGAATTCATGGTTGGCCCTGTTGGCCAGGGCGGGGTCCTGGTCATGTTTGGCCCAGCTGACCAGTTCCTCCCGGATGGGCCCATAGAATTCGGGATGGAAACGCCCGAAGTCGGCCAGCAGGCGGAACAAGTCCTCGAACAGTCGCCGGGTCCGCACCGGGGCCGGCCAGGACAACTGCGTGCGATAGGAATGGAGGCGTTGCCGGAACGCCTGCAGCCGACGGGGTTCGATGCGGGCCTTGCTGATGGAGGCGAAGCTCTGCTCGTCGAGGAACGGTTTGCCCGATTCGATGA
>DAOWLV010000115.1 GCA_030643455.1 Candidatus Krumholzibacteriia bacterium
GCAACCTGTTCGGGTGCGGCCCAGGCAGGGTGCCCCATCGCCAGCCCCACGCCCCAAAGGGCCGCGGCGGTCATCATCCTGGTGAACTTGCCTCTCATCTCTTTCCCCTCCACCGGGCCGGGCCCGAATAAGACGTCACCCCATATCCAGAACCCAGGAGACCTGCAACCGGAGGCTCCAGTTGACGAATTGTTGGCGTTCGGAAACGATTTCACTGCCTCGCCGGTGGTTCGTATCCAGGCTGAAAGTGGTGCGTTCGGCCACCACCGCGGCGGTCATCCGGCGTCCGAAATCCCGTTTGATCTCCAGGCCCAGGCCCAGGCTTGTTTCGGTGATGGGTTTGTAGTCCACCACGATGTCCTGTCCGGGCAGGCCGGTGTCGATGACGAGCTGATCCGGCGTGTAGGACAGGTTCACCCGCCCGACAAGGGCCGAGCCCCAGAACTGGAAACCCGCCAGCTCGACCAGCCGGAACTGCCCGACCAGGTCCAGCTGGGTCAGACCCACCCGGGGATCGGACTCGGGCGAGTCGAGGCCGGTGCCCTGGGTGGTCGCCCAGCGCGACAAACGCAGCCCCGTGGCGAACCGGCCACGGCCGGCGATCGCCTGCAGGGCATACAGGGCAGTCGGACCGGTTTCCCAGCGATAGTCGGCCAGGCTCTGGTCAGGGCTCAGCGCACCTGCACCCAGGCCGGTGGCCAGCCACCAGTTGGCCGTGTGTGTGGAACCGTGCTCCGACACCGTCCCGCACTCGGCGGGATTTGCGCCGAACATCAGGCTCAGCAGAACCAACCCGAGAGTTACTGACCGCATGATGCGCCGCGGCGTCATTGCGTCCCTCCGGCACCGGGGGTCAAGAGATCGAGAACGAACCCGGTGTACAGGACCTCGTATTCATCCACGGGCATGGGGGTGACCACTAGCGAGTCGCGGCCGTCCTCCAGTTCAATTTCCTCACCCTCGGCGAGATACAGCACCAGGAACAAACCACGGTAGGCCGTGGAATCCGGATCGCCGCCGAACATTTCGGACGGCACGACGGCGTCGAAGGAGAAGTCCACCTTCTGCATCAGGTGATCGAATCCGGTCACGGCCTTGGTGCCGCGGCCCGCGGTGACCGAATTGTTCAGGACCTGCTCCACCTGGTGGGCGGTATGCAGCGTCTGGTCATCCGGGTCCAGAACCATGTTCGCGGGGCCCAGGTTGTCGCTGAAACGCACCTCGGCCACCAGAAAGCCGGTCCGGATGGCCCGGTACGTGATCTGTCCGCTGACCGCCACGGTCAGGGGCTGATCAGGGTCGAGGTCTTCACCGGGTACCGGGTCGGTGGACAGGAACTCCACCAGGGTCCAGCGCTCGTCGATCTCGGGTTCGTCAAGGCAACCGGACACCGCCAGCAAACCCAGCAGTGCGAGCAGCGCGAAACAAGGACCCAGCAGAACCTGGAGCCCGTTTCCGGGAATTGATTTCCGGGTCTTCACCATGCACTCCTACTTCAAGAGAACCATCTTGCCGGTGGACTTTTCCTGACCCAGGACCAGGCGGTACAGGTAGATACCGGAACCCACCTGGCCTCCGTGGTCGTTGAGACCGTCCCACACGACCTCGTGGATACCGGGGGCAATGGAGCCGCGGTCCAGCTCGCGCACCAGGAGGCCACGGGCGTCGTACACCCGCAGGCTGTAACCGTCCGTGGCTCCGGCGGGAACCGCGAACTTGATGGTGGTCGAAGGATTGAAGGGGTTCGGGAAGTTGCCCAGCACCGCCAGACGCGTCGGCAGATCCGGGTCACCCGCACGAGCCAGTTCCACGTTCATCTTCACTTCGGAAACACGTGTGGCGTCATAGGTGGATACGGCGCGCAGGGTGAGCAGGTATTCGCCCGCGTCCCATCCGGCCGGATCGTCCGCGGCCTGCAAGGCCACACGAAGGGCGCCGGCTGCATGTTGTCCCGCGCGGTGGATATGAACCACCTCGCCGGTTTCGGGGTCGCTCAACTCTGCGGTCAAGTCCGCGTGGTCGGTGAGGAAAAGGTCCACCGATGCGACACCACCACCGGCCAGGACGGCGTTCTTGATCTCCACGCCCAGTCCCATCATCCGCAATCCGCTACCCGAGTCCCATTCCTCGACCAGGATGCCGTGGCCCTGGCCGGTCCGTTGCCGCGTACCGCTGCGGTGATCGGTCATCGTCACGCTCGGCACATGGAAACCCCGGGGCCGGTTGGTCACCGACAGGGCGCCGGCGACAGCCTTCAACCCCGCGGTGTACTTGACCAGGCCGCCTTCGGGGCTGGCGGCGTAAACGTTGCCCCAATGATCGGTGGTCAGGGAGGTCACCACGCCCAGGTCGTGAGGCAGGTCGCCGGCCCACTCCAGGTTGTTTTCCCGGTCGACCAGGTGAACCAGCCGCCCATTGTGGGCGTCGGCCACGAAAACATCCGTCGTGTGGGATCCTTCGGTTCTTCCTGCGGTCACAGCCAGAGGACCGGCAAACTCCCCGATGGCGCTGCCGAGGCTGCCAACCGTTGCCGTCAGGGTAGCCCGGTCCTCTGACAGACTGTAGCGCCTGACCTCGTTGCGCCCGGTGTTGGCCACGTACAGGGCATCGTCCCCCTCGACGAAGGGGGTGCCCCCGTCACTGAAGGCCACGTCGTGGGGCTGGTGCAGGCCGTCGATGGCAAACAAGGGCTCCAGGGTGATGCTCTCGAATTCGGTCACCGTCTGGAAAACGAGGACCCGGTTGTTGTCCGTATCGGCGACGTAGACGCGCCCCTGGTCGTCGGTGGCCATGCCGCGCGGCCTGTTCAGCGGGCCGAAGCTGCTGCCGTGGCCGTCGAAGGCCTGCAGGCCGCGGTCCATTTCACCGAAAACGAGGCGGTTCCAGGCGGGATCGCTGACCACCTGGAAATACCGGGACTCGAGGTACGGGAAATGATCGTAGATGTCGACGTTGCCGACGATCACCGTGGCGTAGGGAGCCTCGAAAAGGTCCCGGTCGACAGTCTGGTTGGCGACCTGACGGGTCAGGACATCGACCTGGCTGTCGGGCAGGTAGGGCATCGGATTGAACGTGCCGGCCGTGGCCGCGCCCGCCATCATCAAGGTGACTATCAATGTAAACCGGTTCATACCGGGCTCCTTTGCCATGGCGGCTCAGAACGAGACACTCAAGCTGGTCTCGATGATGTTCGCCGTGAAATTGTTGCTGTTGAAATACCGCTCAAGAGTGAAGTTGAGTTCGGTATGCTTGAGCCAGTCGATCCCCCCGAACAGGCTCTCGGGATGCCAGGTTAAATGCCCGCCGAACAGGTGGGCCCCGTATCCTCCCAGCCGGTAGTCGCCGGTCTGGTAGCCATCCACGTTGGTTGTATCCTGGTAGTCGTCCCGGTAGAACCAGGCCGGGATCTGGGTGTAGTACCGGTAGCGGTAACGGAAGGTCACGGCCCGTGAAATCCGCTGGTTCAATTTGATTCCGAAGGTCTGGGACGAGATGTCCCAGTCATCCTCGTAGTAGCGGAAATCGGCCTTCAGGCTGGATTCGTTGCCCAGGTACTTGCTGACCTTCACAAAGACGTCCCGCCGGGAGCGGCGGTCCGGATGCAGTTCGGGCTGGATGCCGCCGTCGACGTAGACGCTGCGGTAGGGATCGTGCTGTTGGCCGTGAACCCGATTGTATTCCAGGCCCACCCGGAGCACCGAAGTGGGAGTCATGATCTGGGTGGCCACCAGGTTCCAGTGCATGGTGTTGCGGAAGGCCGAACCCGTGCTGCCGTCGGCCTGGATGGGCGTGATGTTGTCCCAGCTGTAGCTCGCACCGCCGGAAAGGTTGAAGTTCTCGCCCAGAAAAGCCCGGCTGTAGCCGGCGCCCAGCATCTGGGCGAGGTAGTCGTTTTCGCTCGAAATGTAATAACTCGCGTTGGCGCCCCTGTAGTTGACCCCACCCTGCAGGGAGTTGCGGATCTTGACGAAATCCTCGAAGGCGTCCTCGTTGTCGATGATGGGACGGCTGGCCGAAGTGATGGCATCAATGGCTTCGGGGGTGCCGGGCGCCGCGTCGATGGCCGGAATCACCACCTTGTCGTGAACCCACTGGAAACTCGTGGTCACCTTGCTCGTGGTTTGCATGGAATAGTCGATGTACTGGGTGTAAACATTCACACCATCCACATCCGAAAACATGTTCAGGGCGTAGGTTGCCGTCTTGTCCAGAATCGCCGCATACCCCGGCGCCGATCCGGCCAACAGGGCGAACCAGGTCATCGCGACACCAATCAATGCCGTTTCGCGTCTCATTTACAGGCGCATCCTCCGCCGGCCCCGCCGACGCCGCCGGTGGATCCCTCGCGGGCCTCGAGCCACTTCAGCTCGTGCATGGCCATGTTGTCCTCATTCGGATTGGTCATCAGGTGGTCGGCCAGGTGCTCCTTCTGGTAGGGCTTGACAGTGGAACAACCGGAAAGCGCCGTACCGGCAGTCAGCAGGACCGCGGCCAGCAGGATGACTCTTGCTGAATTCTTCAGGTCCGTTTTCATGCTTCCGGCCCCTTCTTTTGGTTGGCGAGCAGCACCTGCACCGTCCGGTGCATCTTCTCGAGGTCCTGTTCGGAACTGCCCACGATCCGCAACACCACCCGGCCATCGCGATCGATGACGTACGAGGTCGGAACGGCCTTCAGATCGAGCTTCTCCGCCAGGCCCTGCGGTCCATCCACCCAGACGGTCAAACCGAGCTCCGCCTTGTCGGCAAACGCCCACGCGTTGCGGGCCTTGTTGTCGATGGAGACCGCGACTACCCGGGCGCCCATCTGGCGCCAGTCGGCATCCCAACGGTCCAGAACGGGCAACTCGCGCAGGCACGGGGCGCACCAGCTGGCCCAGAAGTTGACCACCACGACCTCGCCCAGGTAGTCCTCCAGGCTGACGGCCTGACCGTCCACGTCTTCCATCTGGTGGTCAGACAGGATGGAACCAGCGACAGCCAGTTCGTCGGCCACCGCTCCGCCCGCGGTCACCGCGACAATCACGGCGGCCACCAACAGGTTCGTGGTCAGGTTTCTGCGGCTCATGGCTGCTCCTTTTCTCTTCGGTTACCGGTACTGGGCGCCCAGCAGCACCCACAGGGTGAACAGTTCCCGTTCTTCGGCAGTCAGCGGATCGGAGGCCGGGTGAGGTCCCTGGTCTGCCGCATCGCCGACACCGTGCACGTAATCGATCAAGGGGGAACGACGGGGGAAGACAGGGACCACGGCCTGACGGTCCGAAGTCTCCGATTCGCCCGAGAGGTTGATGTAGGCCCGCGGGAAGACCAGGTCCATCCGGCCCGTGGTATCGGGCACCGCGGTCAGATCGAGCAGTCCCGGCGCCGGGATGGTGTCGGTGACGGTCACGATGATGTTTTCCGGCATCATCAGCGTGTCTCGCTGGACGTAGGTCTGGAAGTGACAGGACTCGCACTTGGCCTGGACGATGGGGCCGATGTGGTCGCGGTAGTTGATGTATATGTAATCGTCGGGTCTGGTGTTCACATCGCTGGCCGGCATGTTGCGCGCGATGGGATTCGGGTTGGTGATGTGCTCGTCGGACAGGCCACGGTCCTTGTGGCAACCGGTGCACTCGTCCACTTCCTCACCCGGCTGCACATAGATCCAGGTTCGTTTGGTCACGATGGCACGGCGCAGCGTGTCCAGGGTGGCAAAGGTGATGGGGACATTGGCGGGCACCTTCATGCGGAAGGAACCGTCCGGATACACCGGCGCGTAACCCAGCAGGGCGCGCTTTTCGAACCGGTTGGCGGAAAAGTCGCTGGACTCGCCCCGCTCGGTCGGGATTCCGACGATGACGGCGATCTCGGTGATCGTGTCCACACCCTTGACCGGAACTTCCTGCCCGTCGGTGGTGCTGCGGTTGAAGACGTCGCTGGCGGTGAAGATCCCGAAGTCGTCGGTATCATTGCCCAACGGTTCGATTACCGGCGGGGGTTCGTGGGGCGCCAGGAGCTGGGCGTCGTATTCGTTCCAGTCCGGGTCGTTGAACAGGAAGGTCAAATTGTCGATGGAGATGGTCGCCGGATCCTCTTCGGTGCCGGCTCCGGTCTGGGAGATGGTGAAAGTGTACAGGCCGTAGTCCACGTCCTCTTCTTCGGCCGCGGGCAGCGTGTACGAGGCGATGTACTTGTTGCCCCCGAGCGGGAACGGGTACTTGAAAACCCCGTGGGGCCAGGGAGCGCCGTCGTTGTTGACCTGGGTGGTCAGCACATCCCAGTGGCGGGAGTTTTCACCCAGCACCGGATCAGCCGGCCCCATTTCCAGCTTGAGAACCGCCAGCGGGCCGGCGTCCTCGTTGACCCTGGTGGATTCGATGGCGATGATCCGGCCATCGGGCATGGGCTGGGGATGGAAAAAGTTACGGTTGTGCGGACCGTACTTGTGAAAAGCCTTGGTCCCGTCGGGGTTGGCGAAAAACAGCGGGAACCGGTTGAAGGTCCCGAAATGCTCCCAGCGCGTGTAGATCACGGTTCCGTCCGCGGTCAGGGCGGGGTCGAAATCATCACTCATGTTGAAGCTGCGCCGCCGGATGTTCGACCCGTCGTAGTCGCAGGTGTACAGGACCTCACTGGGCGCACGGTTGTACTCGTCCATGCCGCCGTGCCGGGAACTGGTGAACATGATCTTGCCGTTGGGCAGATACAGGGGATCGAAGTCGTCGCCGCCGCCGGCGGTGACCTGTCGCATCCCGGAGCCGTCGGCGCCTATCTCGAAGATGTTGTGGTTGCTTGCACCCTGGGGCCTCATCGAGAACAGGATCTTCTCGCCGTCGAACGAAACCGAAGGATCACTGACCGATGCGCCGGTGAAATTGGTGATCGGTGTGACCACACCCTCGGGCGAGATGGGCGACAACCTGAACAGGTTGCCGTTGGCCCGGCTGCGGTTGAGGGTTTCTTCCCCGTCGGTCTTGACGAATACGATCGCCTGGGTGGTGTCTTCCTGGTTGAGGATGTCTTCGGGCGCGCTTTCGCGGCACCCGGCGGTCCCGAGAAGGCAACCGAGCAAGAGTCCCATAACCGGACGAAACACTGATCTATTTTTCAGGACATTCTTCATGACAACTCCCTGTGTGACTTCGGCCGGACGGTGGTCACCAATCCGATCGAAGCGAAGGTCAACCCCCCAGACCACGGTAGAAAACCAGACCGATGGTGTACTCCGGGTAGGTGTAGGCAACGGTCTCGTCCAGGCCACGATACTGGCCGAGGATGTTGGCGCTGCGCAGTTCGCCCCGCAGGGCGACATCGTCGCGGAGGTAGATTTCGAGTCCACCGCCGTAAGCGAGGATGTTCTTGGTAACCGGATCAGCCTGGATGGCCTTGCCGGGATAAACGGTCATCATCCCGTAACCCACACTTGCGTAGGGCTGGAAGCGACCGGGAAAAGGGTAACGAAACAGCACATTGAACGTGTGCAGCAGGGCGTGCAGCGAGGAGGCGGGATTGTGGCCGAGAGAGATCTCGTAACCCAACCATTGGTTGGGATTGAAAGCCAGACGCACGACGAACAGGTCGTTGTCACCCAGCTTGCCGACCGCCGGACTGAAGGCCAGATAGCGCTCGAATTGCCGGGGTCCGGGGGAAATCCGCGTGGACCCGCTTTCCATCTCCGAAACCAGGAAGTACCGGCCGGCCGGTTCCTGGACCGGTTCGACCGGATCCGCGCCCATGGACACGGACGCCAGGCCCACTGTCACCAGGATCACCAGTGCCGCGGCGATGTTCACACTCAGCTTCATCGCAATTCTCCCGCCTGGATCCAGGCCAGGATAGCCTGATAATCCGGATCTGATGTCGTCATGAACCCGTACTGCTCGGACGGCGCCGTGTGCACGGCTCCGCCAACAGCCTGGGCCAGGGGTTTGGTCAGGATGCTGCTGGCCTCGGGATCCAGTGGATTCAGCTGCCGGCTCACCTGTTCGAAGTCGAAATCGACATTCTTGTCGTTGAAGGGCGAAAGTTGCAGCGATCCGCGCAGGCCGCCGCCGTGGCAAGCCAGGTTGTCACACCCTTTACGGGTGAGAATGGGATTGACGATAGAGGCGAAAACCGCTTCATCCAGGATGAATTCCTGTCCTGAGGTCACAGGAGGAGGTGTACCCGGATCTGCGGACTCACACCCGCAAAAAGCCGTTAAAACGGCCAGCAGAAGGGCTGACGTGCCCC
>DAOWLV010000117.1 GCA_030643455.1 Candidatus Krumholzibacteriia bacterium
AGCCAGACATTCAAACCCTCGACGGCAAACTCCAGATCCAGGGGATATCCGTATACCCTCTCCAGCCGCAGCGCCTTGGACACGAGGTCGGCCAGTTCGAGGTATTCGAGGGCCGGGCGCAGTCTCTGGTGGTAGAGCGTGGACCCCAGACGTGTTCCTCCGCCCCGCCGCTTGTCGAGCATGACCTGTGTCGTCTTGTCGTTGGTGATGTAGTTGATCCGCAGGGACCGGTCGTCGGGATCCACATTTTTCACCACCGTGATCATGTCGGTGGCGACAAGGCCGGAAACCACGCCCTCTCCCAGGCCGAGCCCGGCGTTGATCACGACTTCCCGATGATCGTCCGCTGGAACGTTGACCGTCTGCATCACCCCGGATGCCCGCGCCGGGATCATGAGCTGCACGATCACGCCGCCGGTCGGCCGCCGCAGGATATCCCCCGCAGCCTCCCGCGAGTTGAGAGCCCGTTCGGTCCAAAGACCGGCCCAGGTGAGTTTCAGGTGTCGGCAAACGGATTCCCTTCCGCGCACATGGAGGAAGGTGTCGTATTCCCCCGCGCGGGTGGCGGTTTCCGTGTCCTCATCGCAGGAAGACGATCTGAGTGCCACATCGACGCCCTTGGCCCCATTGACCAGGTGTTCGTAGGCCGCGTTTACCTCTTCCAGGACATCATCCGGGATCGCCACCGTTGACCAGAGTTCCCTGATGAGGACCGACTTGCGGCCCTTGTCCAAACCCTCCCGGCCCAGGATCTCCCTGATTCCGTCCTGGAGAGTCCCGGATTTGGCCGCCTGACCGGCCGCGGAGGATCCTTGCGCGTCGATATTCTGCCGCAGCATCCGCGACAAGGAACTGTCGGTCACCACGAACCACGACGGCACGACCCCTTCCCCCACCAGACGCGTCAATTCCGCAAGGTTGGCGGCCTTCCAACCGATGAGTCGATGCAATTCGTAGCCGCAGGAATCATCGGCAAGCACATGGTTCCCCGACGCAGCGGCCATTGATTTTTCATCCGCGTTTTCCTGGTTTTTTTTGCGGACCAGTATGCGTCTCCGCCTGGAGGAAGACGATCCGAGAACCGTATCAAAGCGTTCGATTCTGCGAATAAGATGACGTCGTTTGTACGATGTCCTCTTCCCTCTTGGAGAATCCAGAAGCTCGTCGACCGTCTCCTCTCGCAACCTGGCAAGCCGGTCACGAGCGACGGTCCCGACTTCTTCGACACGCCGGGGATCGGGAACGATCCCCGGATCGATTCCGCATCCGGCCAACACCTCGTTGGCGACGATCAGGGTTTCGTGGGCATGAATGACCTTCAGCCTCAAGCCGAGGATCTCATTGAACCCCAAGGAAGTGGGCGTGGCCTCCAGGGCCCCGGCAGCCACCACTTCGAATCTTTCGGCCAGGATGCGGGTCAGCCCGATCAATCGTTCGCGAGCCATGCCGCCAACGGTTTTGTTTTCAAAGAGGCGGGACATCAGGTGGATCCGGTCCGTATTCGCCACATGACGGAACGACCGGCCCAGGGAAATCTCCTCGACCGCGAAGGTCCCCAGTACGGGATCGTGCAACCTGTCCAGGGCCTTCTCCAGGATATGCCTGGCCCGTAATTTCAACCCGCGCGCCGCCATGACATCTTCGGCTTCACTCACGGACTTGTCCTTACGGCTGGCGTCGTCGAGCATCCTGAAACCTTCGTACAAAGCGAGGGCGTCCCGCCCCTGGCCGAAGACCTGCACCACGCCTGCATCCGCATCCAGAACGACAAGATCCCCTTCGTGAATCACATCCGGGCGGCGTTCGGCCACCCGCCGCAATCCCACATCGAAACCCTGGCGTCGTCGGACCTCCACCTCGTAAATCGGGGTGACAAACCTGAGTGACCGTCCCTTTCCCTTCTCCCTGGTGAATTCCGCATCGGTAACCAGGGCCGGCTTGCCGAACTGCAGGGCCAGGAGTGCGGCGTGGCTCAGGACTGCGCCGCCGGCGGAAACGATACCGATGGCGTGCAACAGGTAGCTGGCATCCGTCGGCCTGATCTCCCGCGCCACCAGGATGCCACCGTCCAGATGCTCAGGATTGCGCCCAGCCGTCTCGAAAACTGCCCGCCCCATGGCCCTGCCCGGCGATGCGGGCAACCCCCGCAGAAGTCGTCGTTCATCCCGTAGTGCCGGGCCCGATGAAGGGGCCCGCCGCAAGGCCAGGGTCCGCAGTTCCTTCAGGGTTTCTGTCGCGTCCTCCCGGACCGGGTCCGGGATGCAACTCACGTAGTTGGCACTAAACAACAGGGACCAGAGCCGTCTGTCGGCCTGAGTATCATACCGCCACCTGGAACCCTTGAAGCACCGGGTCCGCGTGATTTCCCTTCCGCTGGTGTAAAGCCCCATGCGAACCACACCGTGTCCGTCCCGGACCGCGTAAATCACCAAGGTTCCCCCCCGGACCTCCACCTTGGCTCTCTGGATTTCCAGTCCTCCCACGAAGCCCACGGTCTCGAAGGCGATGAACCGATCCAGGACGGAAATCGGTCCGGCCAGTTCGATCGCCCGCACGGCGCCCTTGCCGCCCCTGGCAAGCAGTCCCGCGAATCGTTCCGCCGGATGTTCGACGGCAAAGAGATCGGGATCCGCTTTCTGCAACCCATCCTTTGCGACAACAACCCGGCCGCTGACCAGACTCTCTTCCAGGGGAGTCAACAAGGTTCGCTGCAGTCCCAGCAACCCAGGTTCTTGGCCTTTATTACAACGCGCGGAATCGGAAATCCGGATGTCCAACCCTGCCAGTCTGTCGGTCAAATCTTCCAGCAACACCACAGGGTATGGAGCACTGTAGCGGTCGACATAGGGCGAGGAACCGTCCCAGGTCACAACGGATTGGCCTGAAGGACCAGTGAATGTGTCGCTTATGACGTGACCCCTGTTTTCGGTCAGGATATCGGCGACCGGCAGCACACCCGAGCGGACGAATCTCTCCGCCCAATGTTCGGCCGCCCGGCGCTTTCCTTCCCCGTCCAGGTCGAGGGATCCCACGGTCCAATCCACGCTCATCAAATGGGGGACCAGCCGGAACAGGGATTCCGCCTTCCCACTGAGATCGCCCAGATCCGGGCTTGTCTCCTTGTCGTACCGCACGAGAACACGGGTACCATCCAGCTTGACATCGAACCCGAGCTCGCGAAAGAAGAGCTGGATTGCTTTAAGATCGGTTCCCGGATGGACATTGAGTTCGTAGTTGCTCACGCCGAGATACTGCAGATCGATCATGCCGCCGCGTTGAGGCGGGGAATAGTCGATCCGCAGGAATGCGGGATGGTTGCGGAAGGCGATGTAGTAGTGGACCTCGTTGCCGAAGACGAAGGCGTTGATATCGGGAAAAGTGCGCTGGCCGTAGAGCAGTTGCCTCGTGAACCCCTCGACAACGATGCGGATGGGATAGATCAGCCACGGCTCGGGATCCCGTTCGCAGACGGTCTCGAATTCGGCATAGCGAATGGACTGGACCAGTGTGGATTCGCCGTTGGCTTCACTCAAAACGATATCCACGCTGTGGTTCGGGGACCGGCTCGTATCCACCAGTTCCAACCCCAGCCGCAATCCTTCCTGGTGCAGGTATCTTTTGAGCCCGTGAATGGTGCGGACTTCCCCCAGATTGCGGGGGTCCTCGAACATCTGCATCAACCTGGTGGCTTCCGCGTTGACTCCAATGTCGCCGTCATCTTTTGCCAGTTCTTCCCGCACCCGGTGTTTCAGGGTTCCATAGACGTCGGGAAGAACGCGGACTTCTTTCGAAACCGCCCCGAACAGGATTCCGTAATCCTCCACGATCCTGTCCATATGGCCCAGGATGCGCTCGATCTTGGCCAGATCGAGATGGGCCAAATCCATGATTTCGCCCAGAAGTTCCGCATGCTCGATATTCAAGGATCGGAACCTGCCGATGGGGTCATCGTCCCCGGCATCGTGTTCCTCCGGGGTCGCTGAGCATCCCTGGGCAACCGCCACGACGCACGAATTCCCGACCATCACTTCCCGCATATCCGAGAACAGCAGGGCCTGCTGCGGGGAAACCATCAGGGGCAGGGAACCGGGAATCTCGACCTTAACGAATCTCTGGAAACGGATACCCAGATTGGCTCGTTCCCAGCCGACCAGGGCAAGAACGTCACGCACCGCTTTGGGGCCGAATTCCTCGGCGGCCTCGGCCAATGATGCCGACACTGTGGCACCCTGGTCGATCCCGCCGATCGCCAGGTGATCCATGTATCCCGCATCCGTGAAATCCAGATAGGGCTTGAGGACCGTTTGGGTTGACGGCCCGAGCAGGAGCCGGGACGATGCGGCCGACACCCTGACCCCCTCCCCATCCAGAAGCCCAGCCAGGAACATGCGTACCGATTTTCGTTTTTCCTTGATGATCAGAGCGACGAGCGGATCACCCTGGCGGCGACTCTTCTTTTTGAAATATCTACGGAGGGATTTCGTCAGGCGTTGGGCAGGATCGCCATCGGCAGCCAGGCCCTCTTCAACGGAGAAAATTTTCGCCAGAATCTCCAGAACATCGTCCGTGACCGGGACGCGACCGGCATCGATCAACTTGCATGTCAGCTCCAGGGTCTGGCCCTGAAGTTCCTCGTCTTCCACATCCAGCATGATGTCAAGCAACGGCCAGGGCCGTTTCATCTCAACAATCATCTCCGCCAGCAAGGTGAAGACTGGTCCGGAAACGGTCCCGTCATGATTTGCAAACAAACGGGCCAGCTTCTTCAGGTGGTCCGTGTCCGACGCGGATGGCGGCACCCCTGCGAGATCACGAAAACGGTCGCAACAGGTCGCAACCTGCTCCTGGTCCCCCATGATCAGGTCCATCTCTTCGGCTATGGTTTTCAGGAGGCTGGAAATTCTTCGGTCGGACGAACCGGCGGGAGAACTCGATTTTGTGTGTCGCATCCGACACCTCCGAGCAAGGCCGACGGAAATCTCTATGATGGGAACAACACATGAATTATGACGCCAAACACCATGGGTGTCAAATTTTTAACAACTCCTACTTAAGGTCTAGGATTCGCCCCTCCCCATCAGATTTCTTTGACCGGTAAACGAAACTGCCATTGGATCTCAGCAGCACAGGCTCCCGGTATTAAAACAGGAAGAAGGAGAAAATGAATAGAACAAATCAAATAAATCATTCTCGATTTGAAGTTGGGTTACCTGGTCTTGTCCGAAATTGAAAAAGATGATGTCGAGAGTGTCATCAGGGGATGGGCTTTGGAAGTAAACGCGGGCGCGAAATACCGGAAGAATGACGTTACGGTCAATTGCAAAATTGATATCGGCAACCCACCGATTGAATACGGTTTCACGGAACCCCAGGCCTGGTGGGATCTCATGGTCGGTCTCAAGGGCAGATTCATTTTGAGCCGATCCGTTCTGCTGAGCGTCGCCGCCAACGGGGGTGGATTCGGCCTGGGTGATTCATCCAAATTTTCCTATGACTTTGCCTATTTGAATACCTTCTTCCGGTGTCAGAGGCCCCTCCCGACGTCATGCACGCCTTGCCGAGCCGAGTTCGGCGAGGCGCACCTGCCACCAGAAAGAGTTTTTCAACAGCCTGCTAAAACCGAAACCGCATCCCCACCATCGCCAGCAACTCGAGACTCGGCTGGTCAATGGCGGCATCCGCCGTTCCGTAGTCATAACCGTCGCGCGGATTGACGTGGTCGCCACTGGGCAGATACGCCGTGTCGTGGCCTTCCAGCTTGGACTCGGCATACCAGTCCACACCGAGCTGCATGACAAAATCCGACTTGTCACCCACGACAAACCAGCTTTCAAATCCGAGCCCGGCTCCCCAGGTGTTGCTATTGACGTCGAAATCCTCGTTGCCGCCGATGAAGTTGTAGTTGGCGGTGTAGTTCGCATATCGGGGGCCGGCGAAGAGATAGAGGGTCTGCGGCCCCACGGTGAAAGTGGGAAACATCAAATCGAACCGGAATTGCCAGGTGCTGGCACTTTTTTCCGGGTCGCCGTTGGTGTTGTCATTGATGAAGTTTCGACGCGCTTCATAAGGATCACCAGCGCTGGCCGAGTTGTATCCCAGGGTAAAACGCGCCGACAAGGGCAGATCGCGAGTGAAGTCCATGAAGCTGCCCGTGGCTTGGATGCCCAGTCCCCCGGTGTACCCCACATTGAGGCCCCCGTAGAAAGGGCCGGCAATCGCCGAAACCGGCAGGATGGCAACGGCTACCAGCAGTAGTACGGAGAGTCGCTTCAGGATTCGCATCATGGCCCTTCTTGTGGGAAGTTGGACAGGTTGAAACACATTTCCAATGCAAGAAATGAACCTTCTTGTTCGTTTATTCCCAAAACGCCTCAAAGGGGCGTTTAGGCGTCAATTATCAGGATGATGGACACGCCGCGGGGGCATCGAGACATGCCGGGGGCCAGTGGCTAACTGAGAGTTTGCCGGCCCCCCGGCACGTTGTTTGGCATTTCGTGAGCGGCGCGGCGCCTACATCCCCGGCAGCGTCGGCTCGGCGATGTATTCGGCGGGCAGCTTGCCCGTGAGCGCCTTCATGAAGACCACCATGTCGGTCACCTGCTGGTCGGTGACCGGCTTGCCGAGCTGGTGCTTGGCCATGATGCGCACGACCTCTTCGAGAGACTCGATGGAACCGTCGTGCATGTAGGGACCGGTCTCGGCGATGATGCGAAGGGCCGGTACCTTGAAGAAGTACATCTCGGCCGCGTTGCCGGTGATCTCGGAGCGTCCCTTGTCTTCCATCGGGTAGGCCTCCACCAGGCCCATCTTCTGGAACAGGGAGCCGCCCAGGTTGGGACCCATGTGGCAGGTTGTGCAGCCGATATCCATGAAGGCGTCGAGCCCACGCCGTTCCTGAACGTTGAGGGCGTTGCCGTCGCCGTTCAGCCAGCGGTCCCATTTGCCTCGGGTGACCAGCTTTCGCTCGAAGGCGCCGATGGCCAGGGCCACGTTGTCGAAAGTGACCGGTTGTTCTTCGCCGGGGAAGGCCGCCTCAAACAGCGGGCCGTACTCGGGAATGCCCCGCAGCGCCTCTTCGACCGCCTCGGCCGTCGGCATTCCATGTTCCACGGGATTGAGGATCGGACCCTTGGCCTGTGCCTCGACGGTGGGTTCGCGACCATCCCAGAACTGGGCAATATGCAAAGCGGCGTTGTAGACCGTGGGGCTGTTGCGGACCCCGAAGGTGCCGTCGTGGCCGGGTGAGGTGGCCAGACCATCAACGCCGAACTCGTCCAAAAGGTGGCAGCTGTTGCAGGAGATGTCGCCGCTGATCGACATGCGGGGCTCGTAATAGAGAATGCGGCCCAGAGCTATCTTGGTGTCGGTCAAGGGGTTGTCGGCCGATTCCATCACCTTCGGCATGCCACCGAAAAGGTTCTTGTGCTGGGCGGTGGGAGGTCCGGCCGCCGCCGTGTCGTCCGGTTCGCCACCGCCGCAGCCGGCAAGCAGGACGACGAAGGACAGGGCCGCAAGGACGAGCATCGATTTGATCGAGCTATTCATGACACACCTTTCTCAAGGATTGGATCGAATTTCGATTCAGATTGGCCCAATATAAGTTGTGGATGTCTGCAACTTCAACCCAGTAGATCGATAGGCATTCCTAGTTCATGATATTCAGGATTATCTGAATCACCACAGCGTTGCTGACCTGGATGACAAAAGCCGCCACAATGGGAATGACGATGAAGGCCATCGGAGAGGCTCCGTGTTTTTGGGTGACGGCAGCCATATTTGCCATGGCTGTCGGCGTGGCTCCCAAGGAGGAGCCGATATAACCAGCGGTGATCACGGCGGCATCATAATTCTTTCCCAGGACCTTGAAGACTATCAAGATGGAAAAAAGTATGACCGCCAGAACCTGGATCACAATGCTGACCAGGATAAAAAAGGCCTGATCCCCGATTTCAATAAACTTCAGCCCCATCATGGCCATGGTCAAAAACAGCCCCAAACTCAGGTCCGAGACGATGGCAAGTGTCGGTGAATTTGTCCGGCATTTCAATTGCGGGATCATGAGAGGAACCACATTTGCCAGAACAACCCCGCTGAACATGCAGGTTACAAACAGGGGGAGAGTAAAATCAAGACGTGCCACGAGGTTGTAGATGTGCATCCCCAGGCCGATGGATAATGAGATCATGAGGATGGCGAC
>DAOWLV010000030.1 GCA_030643455.1 Candidatus Krumholzibacteriia bacterium
CCGGACGCGAGACCACCTGGCTGAACAGCGCCCTGGGGCACCTCGCGGTGGGTTCGGTGACGCGGGCCTATCTGATCATCATCCAGATCTACATCGTTTCCGTTTTTGCCGTTCAGCTGCCCCACCTCCACCAGCGCTTCGCGAGCCTGCGTGTCCGGCCCGCAGTGGCTTTCGTGGTGACCTTTCTCGTCTTGATCCTGCTGGGAGTGGGGGTGTTGCTGCTGCCCCGGGCCACCCCGTTCGATCAACCTTTGGCCCCTCTGGACGCGCTCTTTACCTCTACCAGCGCCGTGTGCGTCACCGGACTGATCGTCCGCGATACCGGAACCGGTTTCACCGTTTTCGGCCAGACGGTGATCCTGGTGCTCATCCAGCTGGGTGGACTGGGCATCATGTCCCTGACGGCCGCTCTCAGCCTGTTGCTGGGCCGTGGGATCGGAGTGAGGGAAAACAGCCTCCTGCGGGAAGTTTTTCAGGTACCCATGCTCAGCGCCGTGGGAAAGATGGTGCGTTTCATCATCCTGATGACCTTCGGCCTCGAATCGGTCGGCGCCCTTCTGCTTTACCGGGGCCTGGACGGGGTGATAACCGACCGCGGGGACCGGATCTTCACCGCCGTGTTCCATTCCGTCAGCGCCTTCTGCAACGCGGGCTTCAGCACCTTCGACGATTCCCTGGTGACCCTGCACCAGCAACCGCTGGTGATGGGTACGGTGGCAGGACTCCTGGTGATCGGGGGTCTCGGGTTCGGGGTCGTGGCCCAGATACTGGCATGGCTGCGCGGCCGCGCCCTCAAACGTGGTGACCGGAACCTCCGGCTGGACCTGCACAGTCGGGTCGTGCTTGTTGTTTCGGGCGGTCTGCTGATGGGTGGCACAGCTTTGATCGCCTGGCTGGAATGGAACAACTCGCTGGCCGGGCAGGGGGCGGGATTGAAGATTTCCCAGGCCTTTTTCCAGTCCGCGACCTGCCGCACCGCCGGCTTCAACAGCATGGACTTGACGCTGATGAATCCTGCCACCCTGTTTCTGTTGATTGTCCTGATGTTCATCGGGGGAGCTCCGGGATCCACCGCCGGCGGGGTCAAGGTGACCGCGTTGGCCATCGGCTGGGCCAATCTGCGTTCCATCGGCAGCGGCCTGAATCGGGTTCGGCTTGGCCGGCGCGAGTTGGCGACCGTCCATGTTCAACGGGCCATGCTCGTGCTATCGGCGGGGCTGGTGATGGCGGCCCTTGGATTGTTCGCGCTTCTGGCCACCGAACAGAGACCTTTCCTGGAAACCACCTTCGAGGTATTCTCCGCTCTGGGGACCGTTGGTTTGTCCCTCGGCATGACCAGCGTACTGTCGCCGGCCGGCAGGATCGTCATCACCATCCTGATGTTCGTGGGCCGCCTGGGACCCCTGACCCTGGCCAGCAGTTTGACCGGCTCCAGCCGCGATCCACGGGTGCGCTTTCCCCGGGGCAGGATCATGATCGGTTGAGAGTCACGTCGTATTCACGGGAGATGTGGAATGTTGAAAGTCGTCGTCGTGGGTTTGGGCAGGTTCGGCAGCACCCTGGCGGTGCACCTGTCCCGGGAGGGAGCCGAGGTGTTGGCCGTGGACCGCAGCACCAGGATCGTGGAAACAGTTGCCCAGGAGGTTGACGTGGCGGTGGGATTCGACGCCACGGAACTGAACAATCTCAAGGCCTACGACGTGGGGAAAATGGATGTGGGGGTGGTGGCCATCGGCGAGAATTTCGAGTCCTCGGTTCTGGTGACCATGCACCTGAAGAACCTGGGCGTTCCCCTGGTTTATGCCAAGGCGCTGAACGAGATGCAGGAATCGGTGCTGCGGCGGGTGGGGGCCGATCAGGTCCTCAAACCCGAAGAGGACATGGGCGAACGTCTTGCCAGTCACCTGCTTCATGATTCAGTGATGGATTTCGTGGAGTTGCCAGAGGGTTTCAGCCTGCGGCGGATCCGGGTGCCCGAAGCATGGTGGGACAAGAGTTTGGCGGAACTGGGGCTCCTGGGCAAGTTCAAGCTCAATCTGGTCCAGGTCCGGCGGTCCCTGCCCATCGAGCACGAGGGAGCTGAACCCAAAATTGAAAGGATGCCTCTGCCCGACGGATCGATGGTGCTGCGTGCCGGTGACGAAATCGATGTCATCGGGTCGGACAGCGAGTTGAAGAAATACGATTGAACAAATATCAAAAAAAACTTGAGCTTTGTCTGGGTTGGTGCCTACTCTCCGGGGTTGAATGGGTTCGGAAGAAGTTACGGTGGGTTCCGAGGATACGATCTTACCGGACTTTGGGATGTCAGGCCTTGCGGGCCTGAAAAAACAAGGAGTTTTTCATGAACAAGAGGTTTGGCAGGAATATTGCCCTGCTGGGACTGCTGATCGCCGTTGTCGCCATGGCCGGCTGTTCCTGCAAGGAATATGAAGAGCAGATCATGCAGCTGGATGCCCAGATTGCGGAAATGCAGAAGGAATTGTCCGACAAGGACGCCGTGATCAACGAACGCCAGCAGGTCGCCGAGGATCTGCGGGGGAACCTGAAGGATTGCCAGTCCGAGAACGCCGTTCTCATCGAGCAGTCCGAAGAGGTCATCATGATCACCATGCAGGAAGACGTTGCCTTCAACGCCAGCCAGGTCATGGTGCTCGACACCATGGTGCCGACCCTCGAGGCCATCGCCCGGACGGTTCGCGACCATCCGGACTGGAATGTTTTTGTCGAGGGCTTTACCGACAACAAGAAGGTTCTCGAGGAATACCAGGAGCAGTATCCCTCCAACTGGGAGCTGGGCGCTTTCCGTTCCAGCGCCGTGGTCCGTTACATGGTCAACAACCTGGATCTGCCGGCCGAGCGTTTCGCCGCCGTCAGTTACGGTCCGTACCAGCCGATTGCCACCAACGACACGCCGGAGGGCCGCGCCCAGAACCGGCGGGTGCGCATCACGCTGCACAAGATGGAAAACTAGTTCGGCCCAGGCTCGAACTGGTTGAACCTGTGGTTGAAGCAAGAGCGGCCCCGGATCCACTGGATCCGGGGCCGGTTTACATTGCTCCTGGATGTTGTTGAACTACCCGGCTAGGTCTTCCAGGGCGGTAACCGCCACATCCACCTCCGCCGGGGTGTTGAAGAAACCGAAGCTGAACCGGACCGATCCCGAAGGCGCAGTGCCCATTGCTTGGTGCGCCAGGGGGGCACACTGCAGGCCGGTTCTGACGGCGATGTTCCAGTCGGTATCGAGAAAAAGGCCAACCTGTTCGGCAGGCCGTCCGGCCACGGAGATCGAAATGACCGGCAGGTGGTTCGCACCCAGGGCGGTCGGATGGGGATGTCCGCATCCATGCACTTCGATTTTTTTCAAACCTGCGATACCGGCCAGGAAACGGTCGGCGAGGCCGCGTTCGTGTTCCAGGATTGTGTCGATTCCCTTGGCGGCGACCCAGTCCATGCCCGCGGCCAGTCCGGCGATCCCCACGGTGTTGAGGGTTCCCGCTTCCAGCCGCCAGGGGAATTCGTCAGGATGCTCGAGCGATGCGGACCTGACTCCGGTCCCTCCCGAGTGGGTGCTTGGAATGTCCACGTCCGGACCCACGATCAGGCCTCCGGTGCCGGTGGGACCCAGCATGGATTTATGCCCGGTGAATGCAACCAGGTCCACCTGCAGGGCCGTCATGTCGACCGGAATCAATCCCGCGGTCTGTGCGGCGTCCAGCAGGAACAGGATCCCCCGGTCGCGGCACAGGGCGCCCACTTCCGCTATGGGCTGAACAGCGCCGCACACGTTGCTGGCATGGGTCATGACCACCAGCCGGGTGAGCGGACCGATCACCGCGGCGATCGCGGCGGGATCCACCCGGCCCCTCTCGTCGCAGGGGACCAGGTCGAAGGTGATGATCCCCGCCTTTTGAAGCATGGTCAGGGGCCGCAGGACGGAGTTGTGGTCCAGCACGGGGGCCACCACGTGGTCTCCGGGACTGCAAAGCCCCTGGAGGGAAAGATTCAGTGCAGCGGTGGCGTTGGCCGTGAAGACGGCGCGGTCGGGGTCCGCGGCGGGGTTGTTGAAGAACCGGTCCAGACGGCCGCGGACCTGATCCACCATGCGGCCTGCCTCGAGGGAGAGATCAAATCCCGAGCGACCTGGATTCACGGCACGATGGGACAGGAAATCCCCCATCGCCTCGGCCACTGCGGCGGGTTTCGGAAAACTGGTGGACGCGTTGTCGAAGTAGATCAGGGGTTTTGGGCCGGGCATCGTGGTGGACTTTCTGGCTGGAATCGTTTCCAAGGGAAGGGTCCGGCCTTGCCATGACCCCTGACAGGGGGATACTATGTGCTCCGTTCCCGATTGACCAGTCCATACCGGGAGGTTGTTATGAGTAGAGGTCTGTTGACAGGTAGCCGGAGCTTGTCCCTTGTCCTGATCCTGGCCCTGGGCGTGGCGGCGACCGTCGTGCTGTCCGGGTGCGGGGCAGGAGATCAGGAAGAGGCCACCACCCAACAGAAACCACGGGCGATGGTCCCCGGTGCGGAAACCGATTCCACCGCGGTGGATACGGCCGTCGGCTCGGACATGGAAGGTGCCTATGAGGCAGGAACCTTGTCGGGTGCCGAGGGTGTGGGTGAAAATCCGGCCTCGGACGATAAGACCCCCGCAGAAACCCCTGCTGAAATCAAGGCGACTCCGGCCGAAGCGGAAACCCCGCCGGGGGCCGTTCGTTCCTCATCCGGAACCCGGCAGACGACCTCCGGTTCCAGCGGGGACGGTGCCTACAGTCTGCAGCTGGGGTCTTTCACGAACCTGGACAACGCCCGCAAGCAGGCGGACCGCATCAGTTCCCTGGGTTACGCCCCCGTGATCGAGGAGTCCAATCTCGGCGGTCAGATCTATCACCGGGTCATGCTTCTGGGCGTTGGCGACATGGCCGAGGCTTCCCGGCTGGGAGAACGTATTCATTCTGAACTAGACATCGCATATCTGGTCCGGCGCGTGAAATGACTTTCGCCCGGAATCCTGGAGGAAAAATGCGTCCTGAGAAAACCATCACACGATCCGTCGTTCCCACTGGACTGAATCGTTCCCTTGTTCTTGTCCTGTTCGTTCTGACGACCGTCCTTTTCGGCGCCGCGGTCGCCCAGGCCGACGAACCGTTGTTCGCCCGCCTGGATACCGACCTGGGCAGTATCCTGCTGGTCTTCTATCCCGAACTGGCGCCCCATCACGTGGACAATTTCGTCCACCTGTCGCGTACGGGTTTCTATGACGGCACCAAGTTCCATCGAATCGTTCCGGGATTCGTGATCCAGGGCGGCGACCCCAACAGCAAGGATGCCGACCCGCGAAACGACGGTCTGGGCGGCCCCACCATGACCGATGTGCTGACCCCCGATGAGTTGGTCCTGCTCGGGCAGGTCAATGAAATGCTCGCTGGCAAGGGTTACGGGGGACTGGATGGACCCGCCAACCTGAAAGGCGAATTTTCCAAGACGGTCAAACATGTCCGCGGCACACTGAGCATGGCGCGCGGCCAGGATGTGGATTCGGCCGGCAGCCAGTTTTTCATCTGTGTGGCGCCGACCGCCCAGCTCGACGGCAAATACACGATCTTTGGCCAGGTGGTCATCGGCATGGATGTCGCGGACATCATCGTGAACGCCGAAAAGAATTCCGCTGCCGGGCGGGACGCCCCCCGCAATCCGGTCGCCATCAACAAGGCAACCATCATTCAGGGTGTCCCGGGTTTGTTGCCCGCCGAGAAGGCCGCCTGGGACGAGATGTCGCCCGATCTGAAATCGGCCAAGTAGCAGGTGGATAGATAGAGCGTGACCAGGAAATCAAAGCCGAAGGGGCCCGTGGTCAAGGGTGACATCACCCTCAAGGGCGTGCGGGTCCACAATCTGAAGAACATCAGCCTGCGTCTACCCCGGCGCAGGCTTGTTGTCGTCACCGGACCCAGCGGCTCAGGAAAATCCTCCCTGGCCTTCGACACGCTGTACGCGGAAGGACAGCGGCGGTACATCGAAAGCCTTTCCAGCTACGCCCATCAGTTCCTCGACCAGTTGCCCAAGCCGGACGTGGACCGGATCGAGGGCCTGTCCCCGGCCCTGGCCATCGACCAGAAAGGCCTGGGTCGCAGTCCCCGTTCGACCGTGGGCACAGTCACGGAAATCTATAATTTTCTGCGCCTCCTTTTTGCCCGGTGCGGAACGGTGCATTGCCCCGATTGCCAGGTGGCTGCCTCGGGACGGCCGCTGTCCGACACCGAGGACGAAATCGCCGCACTGCCCGAAAAAACCCGTTTCTATCTTCTGGCTCCGGTGGTGCGCGGCCGCAAGGGGGAGCACAAGAAGCTGCTGGATGATCTCGGGCAACAGGGTTATGTACGTGTGCTCGTCGATGGCGAGATCCGGGAACTCGACGACGAGATAATCCTGGCGCGGGGCAAGAGGCACGACATCGCCGTGGTGGTGGACGGGATGGTCAGCCGCCCCGCCATTCGCGACCGCCTGAAGGCGGGTCTGGACCGCGCGGCCGAACTGGGGGACGGGTCGGTCATCGTCTGGAGCCAGGGTGCCGAGCGCTGGTACAGCCGCCAATCCTCATGCCCCGGTTGCGGGCGGGGATTCCCGGAGCCGGAACCCCGTCAGTTCTCGTTCAATTCCCCGGCCGGATCCTGTCCCGGATGCAACGGTCTGGGCACTCTGCGGACCATCTATCCCGAGGCGCTGGTTCCCGACCCGGAAATGAGTATCGCCCGGGGCGCCATCGAGTTCCTCAAGGGCAAGGAAACCAGCTGGATCTATATCCAGGTCGAGGCCCTGGCCGGGGCCATGGGTTTTTCCCTGGATGATTCCTTCACGAACCTCGAGCAGCGTGTGAAGGATGTTCTCTTCCACGGTTTGACCCCGGAAATCGAGAAGGAGTTGCGAGGTCATCCGCACTTCAATGCCTTTCTGCGCGACTGGGAGGGGCTGGTGCCGGAGCTGGTGCGGCGGCATCGCGAGACGAAATCGGAGAAGATACGCACCTCGCTGGAACGGATGATGGTGGAACAGGATTGCACCGAATGCGGGGGACATCGCCTGCGCTCCGAATCCCTCAACGTGAAGATCGGCGGCCGCCACATCGGACAGGTGGCCGCCCTGACCCTGGACGAATTCGCAGACTGGGTGGGGGGCGTCTCCTTCACCGGCGAACGTGAGAAGATCGTCGCCGGTCCCATCCTCGACCAGATCCGGCACCGCCTTCGTTTCCTGCTTCAGGTGGGAGTCAGTTACCTGTCCTTGGCCAGGGGGACGGGCACCCTGTCCGGCGGCGAAGGGCAGCGCGTCAGGCTGGCCACCCAGGTGGGCTCCCAGTTGACCGGAGTCCTGTACATCCTGGATGAACCCAGCGTCGGGTTGCACCATCGGGATATCGGGCAACTCATCGCCACGCTCAAGGCCTTGCGCGACCGCGGGAATTCGGTGGTGGTGGTCGAACACGATCGCGACATCATGTTGGCCGCCGATCATATCGTCGACCTGGGACCCGGCGCAGGGGAGCACGGAGGCGAGGTAGTGGCCCAGGGCTCTGTGGCAGAGGTGGCCGCCATGATCGGCAACCCGACCGGGGATTACCTGGCTGGGCGGGTGGGACGCGACGGTCCCGATCCCTTGACCGGAGGGGATTCCGGCGGGCAGATCCTGGCGATCCGCGGGATGTCCGGCCGCAACCTCAAGGATGTGGACCTGGAAATCCCGTTGGGTGGGATGTCGGTGGTCACGGGGGTTTCGGGATCCGGCAAGAGCACCGCCGTGCACGACACCCTCTACCGCGCCCTGGCCACACAGCTGCATCGCGCCCGCCGGCGCCCCGAACCTTTCCGGGAAATCACCGGCGTCGAACATCTCCATTCGGTTGTGCTGGTCGACCAGTCGCCCATCGGAAGATCGCCCCGTTCCACCCCCGCGACCTATACGGGGCTCTACAACCATATCCGCCGGATTTTTTCGCAGACGAGTCTGGCCCGGCTGCGCGGGTACGATGCGGGTCGTTTCAGCTTCAATACCGCCGGTGGCCGCTGCCCGGTCTGTGAGGGTGCGGGCCTGCGGCGCTTGACGATGGATTTCCTGCCCGATGTCGAAGTCGTCTGCGAGGAGTGCAGCGGGCGCCGATTCGACCGGGAGACCCTGGATGTCCATTTCAAGGGCTGTGATATCGCGCGTATCCTGGAAATGACCGTGGAAGAGGCCCGCGACGTGTTGGCCAATATTCCCGCCTGCCGGAAGATCCTGGACGTGATGCAAGGTGTTGGCCTGGATTATCTGCGGCTGGGCCAGTCCGGGAGCACGCTTTCCGGGGGGGAAGCCCAGCGCATAAAGCTGGTCAAGGAACTGTCGAAGGGCGGGCAGCGGCACACCCTCTACATCCTGGACGAGCCCACCACGGGTCTTCATTTCTGCGATGTCGACCGCCTGATGCATGTCCTGAAACAGTTGATCGCCCAGGACAATACCGTGATTGTCATCGAACACCACCCGGAGGTCATTCGCCGGGCGGACCACATCATCGACCTTGGTCCGGAGGGGGGAGCGGGCGGCGGGCATCTGGTCGCCAGCGGAAATCTGGATCAGGTCATGGCGGCGGACGGGTCCTACACCGGCGCCATGCTGCGGGAACTATTCTCCTGACCATTCCGGGCCTGTGGGCCTGCTGATTCACCCGGCTAATTCCCTTGGCGAAAAACGGGCCCGGGGTTAGATTTGGCCTGACGTCGGCCGGGTGGATGCCCTGCCCATGCACCGAGAGCCACCATTGTACCGCTGCCCTGGAGTCCCTTTCGTGAGCGAACCCACCAATCTGAAATCCACACCCCTGACCGACTGGCACCAGCAACACGGCGGCAAGATGGTGCCCTTCGCCGGATTCTCGATGCCGGTCCAGTACGAGGGAGTCCTGGCCGAGCACGCCTGCGTGCGGGAAAGAGTCGGGCTGTTCGATATCACGCACATGGGGGAGATATTCGTTTCCGGACCCGGGGCCGAAGCGTGGATCGATGGCCTGGTCACCAACCGGGTGACGGGGATTCCGACCGGGAAGATCGTCTACAACGCCATGTGCCGGCCGGACGGTGGCGTGCTGGACGACATGCTTGTCTACCGTCTGGGCGAAACCGAATGGTTGATCGTCTGCAATGCCTCCAATCACGCCAAGATCAGTGGTTGGTTGGAAAAGAACCTCCCTGCCGACGGTGTGGACCTGGACGACCAGAGCGACCAGACGGCTCTCATTGCCGTCCAGGGTCCGGACAGCCGGGAGCTGCTTTGTCGGCTCGGGGCCCTGGCCGACAGGGCGCACGAAGTGGAAGCCCTGAAATTCTATACCGCCTTTACCCATGAAGGGCCTGCGGGCCGGTGGATCGTTTCCCGCACCGGTTACACCGGCGAACACGGTTATGAGTTGTACCTTCCCAACGGGGATGCGGTCGCGATCTGGGAGGAACTCCTGACCCGGGGCGAGGATCTGGGGGTTGCCCCGATCGGCCTGGCTGCCCGCGACACCCTGCGCTTCGAGGTCTGCTACTGTCTCTACGGCCACGAACTGGAGGAGGACATCACTCCCCTGGAGGCCGGCATCGGCTGGGCCGTGAAACTCAAGAAGGACGATTTCGTCGGCCGCCAGGCGCTCCTCATGCAGAAAAGCGAGGGGATTCCCCGCCGTATCGTCTGTCTCGAGATCACCGGCCGGGGCATCGCCCGCCAGGGCGCCCGGGTCCTGTACCAGGGCCAGGATGTCGGACTGGTGACCAGCGGAACCTTCAGCCCGACTCTCAAGAAACCCCTGGCCATGGCCCTGGTGGAGGCCGCCATTTCCGAAGGGGAGCTGGCGGTGGATATTCGCGGCCGCACCATCGCTTGCCGCATCATTTCTTTCCCGTTTCTTTCGGCCCGGACCAAGGGTGATCCGCGGTCCGAACGGATGCTGCCCTGAGGGGTGGCCCAACCTGCAGGAGGCCCATGACATGGTACCGGACGATCGGAAATACACTCAGGAACACGAATGGATCCTGATCGAGGACGGCGTCGGCATGATCGGGGTTACCGATTTTGCAGCCGGCGAACTGGGTGACGTGGTGTTTGTCGAATTGCCCGAGCCCGGGTCCGAATTCAGCCAGGGCGACACGGTGGGCACCATCGAGTCGGTCAAGGCCGTGGCCGATCTTTTTCTCCCTGTTTCCGGTGAGATCGTGGAGATCAACGAGGCTGTCGTCGACACTCCCGAACTGGTGAACAGCGACCCCATGGACGAGGGCTGGTTGTTCAAGGTCAAGTTGAGTGACATCTCCGAGGCAGATCAACTGATGGACGCCGCCGCCTACGGCGAACTTCTGGGAGGCTGACCGGAACATGCCCTACGTTCCGCATTCCCCCGCAGACATCCGTGCGATGCTCGATGTCATCGGCAAGCAGGAGATTGGGGATCTGTTTTCCCACCTGCCGGAAGAAGTGCGCCTCCAGCGACCGCTGGATCTTGCTCCGGGGTTGACCGAGGAAGAGGTCCGGCGCTACTTCAAGAATGCCGCCGCGGCCAACCACGGACAGGACGAGTTGGTGTCTTTCCTGGGGGGCGGGGTGTATGACTCGATCATTCCCGCAGCCATCGATGCGATCAGCTCGCGCAGTGAATTCCTCACGGCCTACACTCCCTACCAGCCCGAAGTTTCGCAGGGCACCCTGCAGGTGATCTACGAGTGGCAGTCCTTCATCTGCCGGTTGACTGGCCTGGATGTCGCCAATGCCAGCATGTACGACGCCGCAACCGCCCTCAGTGAAGCCCTGTCCGTCGCCCTGGCCGCCAAGCGGAAGAAGGCCATCGTTCTGCCTGTTACCCTGAACCCCCGCTACCGGCGAGTCGTCAAGACCATGATGGCCGGCGAAGGTGTCAAGGTTATCGACGCGCCCACGGGTCCCGAAGGCACAACCGATCCGGTGGCACTGGCCGAACTGGTGACGGACGACGTGGCCGCCTGCGTGATCCCGAATCCCAATTATCTCGGTCTTGTCGAACCTGTCGATGAACTGTCCCGGGTGATCAGGGACGCCGGCGCGATCGTGGTGGCGGCCGTCAATCCGGTGGCCTTGTCGCTTCTCAAGGCCCCCGCCGAATTCGGCGCCGAACTCGCCGTTGGTGAAGCGCAGCCTTTCGGGATCCCCCCTTCCTGGGGCGGTCCCCTGCTGGGGTTCCTGGCCTGCACCGAAAAACACAAGCGTCGCATTCCCGGCCGAATCGTGGGACGCACGGCCGACAACCGCGGCAACGAGGGATACGTTTTGACCCTTCAGACCCGCGAACAACATATCCGCCGGGACAAGGCCACGAGCAACATCTGCAGCAACCAGGGTTTGAACGCCCTGCGCGCGACCGTCTATCTGGCCATGCTTGGCGCCGGTGGTCTGGCGGAGCTGGGAGAGGCCAACCTGATCCGTATCACTGCTCTTCGCAGCCGTGTATCCGGGATCCCCGGAGTCAGCCTGCCTTTCGACGGTCCGGTCTTCAATGAGACCGTGATCCGGCTGGACCGACCGGCCGAGGGGTTCCTTGCCTTCGCCCGGAAAAAGGGAGTGTTGGCTGGTATTCCCCTGGAGGGCGTCGCCGATTGCGGTTCGGGGGATCTTCTGGTCTGCGTCACTGAAAAGCGCACTGCCGGCGAAATCGAGGACTTTGGCCGGCTGCTGGAGGAATTCATGTCCGATGCCACGGGAGCAAAGGGGGTGTCCGCATGACCAGGAATGATCTGACCCCTGGCCGCTGGAACGCCAGTCTTCCCGATTCCCTGTTCACCAAGGGTGCCGCTGGACGACGCGGCCTGACCTTCCCCGCCTGGGACGGCGAGCCGCTTTCCACCGACCTGGCCATGGCCCTGCCGGCGGACATGCGTCGTGCCGAACCCGCGGAATTTCCCGCCTTGAGCGAACCGGAAGTCATGCGGCACTTCACGGCCCTGTCCAATCTCAACCATCACATCGAGCGCGGCATGTATCCCCTGGGCAGCTGTACCATGAAGTACAATCCGCGGGTCAACGAACAGGTGGCCGCAATGTCCGGCCTGGCGGATCTTCATCCGGATCAGGGACTGGAAGATATCCAGGGATTGCTGGGTGCCCTCAAAGACCTTGAGAATGCCCTCTGCGAGATCACCGGTTTCGCAGCCTGCAGCCTGATTCCCGCCGCGGGTGCCCACGGGGAATACCTGGGCATGCTGGTGATCCGCGCCCTGCACCTGGCCAACGGCGATGCGAACCGCGACGAGATCCTCATTCCCGATTCCGCCCACGGTACCAATCCCGCCTCGGTGGTCATCGCCGGGATGAAACCCCGCACCATTGGTTCACGGCCTGACGGCCGCATCGATCTGGACGTCCTGAGGGAAGCAGTGTCCGAACGGACTGCCGGAATCATGATCACCAATCCCAACACCCTGGGCCTTTTCGAAAACGAGATCCGGGAAATCGCCGACATCGTCCACTCCGTGGGAGGGCGCCTGTACATGGACGGGGCCAACATGAACGCCATCATGGGCAAGGCCCGGCCCGGCGACATGGGTTTCGACGTGGTGCACCTGAACCTGCACAAGACCTTCAGCACTCCTCATGGCGGGGGCGGGCCCGGCGCAGGACCCATCTGCGTGACCGAGGAGTTGGCGGCTTTCCTGCCCGGCCCCCTGATTACCGCCGGCCAGGACGGTTCCTTCACCCTGGACAAGGTTCCCGGGCCCGATGACACGGCCATCCATTCCCACTTCGGAAATGTCGGCGTCAGCCTGCGCGCCCTGGCCTACATCCTGCGCAACGGCGGTGACGGACTGACCCGGGTCAGCGAATGCGCCGTGCTGAACGCGAACTACCTGCTGGCGAGGCTGAAGGACATCCTGCCGGTGGCCAACTCCGAGGGATGCATGCATGAATTCGTGGCCGACGGAACGCGTTGGAAAGAGGAGTTCGGGGTTCGCACCCTGGATGTCGCCAAACGCATGCTCGATTACGGGATCCATGCGCCGACCATCTATTTTCCCCTCATCGTCGAAGAAGCCATGATGGTCGAACCCACCGAAACCGAATCCAGGGAAAGTCTCGACCTGTTCGTTGATGTCATGCGTGCCATCTACCGCGAAGCAGGCGAAGACCCCGGGCTGCTCACCGGCGCCCCGCACACCACGCCCGTCGGACGGATGGACGAAGCCCGCGCCGCCCGCCAGCCGGACCTGCGCTGGCTCGGCCCCTGCAACTGCTAGATGAGTTGCCTGCGGGTATTCCAGGACGGGGCCTCGACCGGTTCGGTGAACATGGCCCGGGACGCCGAACTGCTGGCGGGGCACAAGCCGGGCGATGATCCGATCCTGCGCGTGTACTGGTGGGAGCCCGCCGCGGTGACAATCGGCTACAATCAGGACTTCACGGATTTCGATGAATCAGCCCTCGGGGCCGTCGGGTACGACCTTGTCCGGCGACCTACCGGCGGCCGGGCCATCCTGCACGCGGACGAACTGACCTACGCGGTCATCGGAACCTCTCCGGATCCGATTTTCGGAGCCTCCCTTCATGAAACCTACCTGAAGATCAACCAGGCTCTTCTGACCTTCCTGGCCGAACTCGGTATCGCCGCTGATTTTTCCCCGGGAGAATCACGCGAAGAGGCCCGGGGCCTGGTGTGTTTTCGAAGTGCGGGCCGTCACGAAATCAGTGTGGCCGGTCGAAAGATCATCGGGTCCGCCCAGCGCCGCACCGCAGGTGTTTTTTTGCAGCATGGCTCCATCCTTACCGGACCGGGGCATCTGGCACTGGAGTCCTTCCTTCTGCCGGACGTGAAACGGAACTCCGAGGACCTGGCCGCGGTGACGACGGATCTGGGTCAGTTGCTCGGCGCTCGGCCGACGGGCCCCGACTTCGAGGCCCTCGCGC
>DAOWLV010000403.1 GCA_030643455.1 Candidatus Krumholzibacteriia bacterium
GGTCAGGGCCGCCCTCCGCTTGCCGGTTGACCAGGCGGCGCCCGGTGGACCGGGAGCCATCAGCACCAGCAGTGGCAGTACGAACAACACATTGGTCTGGTGATACAGAACCGCCAGGGCCAACGCCGGCGCACGGAGCAAAGAACGGACCGGACGGGCGGCAGCCAGGGCGGTCGCCAAAGCCAGGCACGCCATGGCAGGCAGGCAGGTCTCCACCCTGACGCTGTAGATCATGACCCCCCGGGAGGCCAGCAGGGCGCCGGCCGCCAGGACCCTCGCCATCCGACCCACAAGGACCAGACCGGCAAGTCGCCAGGCGGCAAAGGCAAGGACCACCGTCCAGAACAGGTTTTGCCAAAGGGCAGCGGTGAGGGGATCGGCGCCTGCCGCCAGGTGAATGGCCCTGGCGACCGGCACGTAGATCATGTGATGGGGATGGAACATGTCCTGACCCGTTCGAACCGCGAGGGCGTAACTCAAACCGTCAGGTGTCTGGCTGGCCGACCTCAGGAAAAAGAGCAGCCCGACAAGCACCACCGCGGGCGCTGCCATGTCGAGTGCTTGGCGTCCGGAACTGCGCTCCATGGGAAACGACCTCACCGCCTGTCTATCAGCCCTCGCCGATGTTCGCGCACAGATCGATCATTTCCAGGGCGGTCATCGCCGCGTCGAAACCCTTGTTCCCCGCCTTGGTGCCCGACCGTTCGATGGCCTGGTCAAGGGTCTCGGCCGTCACGATCCCGTAGACGACCGGGATGTTCGACTCCAGTGACACCTGTGCGATTCCCTTGGTCACCTCGCCGGCGACGAATCCGAAATGGGGCGTGTCGCCCTGGATGATGCAGCCGACGCAGATCACGGCGGCATAACGGCCTGTCTCGACGAATCGTTTGGCGGCAAACGGAATCTCGAATCCGCCGGGTACCCAGGCCGTGTCGATCTGCTCGTCGGTGACACCGTGGCGGTGCAGGCAGTCCAGGGCCCCGTCCATCAGTTCACTGGTGAAGAAGTCGTTGAAGCGGCTGCCCACGATGGCGATCTTCTCGCCCCGCGCGTCGAATTTTCCCTCGAATTTCCGGCCCATCGTTTTTCTCCTTTAGAGGTGATCCAACAGGTGGCCCATACGGACCTTCTTTGTTTGCAGATATTTGGCGTTCGCCAGGGTGGGTTCGATCTGCAGGGGAACCCGCTCCTCGATGACCAGACCGTAACTTTCGAGGCCCACGATCTTGCGGGGATTGTTGGTCATCAGCCGCATGCGCCGCACGCCCAGGTCCCGCAGGATCTGTGCGCCGATGCCGTAGTCCCGCAGGTCCGCGGGAAACCCCAGCTGCTCGTTGGCCTCGACGGTGTCCGCGCCCTCGTCCTGCAGCCGGTAGGCCTTCATCTTGTTGACCAGCCCGATGCCCCTGCCTTCCTGGCGCATGTAGAGAAAAACACCGGAACCTTCCTCTTCGATCTTCAGCAGGGCGGCGGCCATCTGCGCGCCGCAGTCGCAGCGCCGGCTGTGGAACAGGTCGCCGGTCATGCATTCGCTGTGGACCCGGACCAGGACCACCCTGTCCGGTGAAATGTCCCCCTTGACCAGGGCCACATGGATCGCGCCGTCGACGCTTGTCGAATAGGCGACCATTTCGAAATCCCCGAATTCCGTGGGCAACGGCACCTGGGCCTGGCGCACTACGAGTTTGGCGTTGTTACGGCGCCACTTGATCAGGTCCGCGATGGTGATCAGCTTCAGGTCGAACCGGGTCGCGATTTCCCGGAGCCGGGGCATGCGGGCCATTTCCCCGTCGTCGTCCATGATCTCGCACAGAAGCCCCGCGGGATAAAGATCCGCCGCCTCGCATAGATCCACCACCGCCTCGGTGTGCCCGGCGCGCTTCAGCACACCTCCGGTCTGGGCTTCCAGGGGGAAAATGTGGCCGGGTCGGGCCAGGTCCTCCGGACGTGTGGCCGAATCGATGAACACTCCGACGGTGCGGGAGCGGTCGGCGGCGCTGATCCCGGTGGTGACACCGGTGGCCGCGTCGATGCTCACGGTGAACCTGGTGCCCAGGGAAGCCGTGTTCCTGGCCACCATGGGATGGATGTCCAGTTCCTTCAGACGCTCCCCGGTGGCAGCGAGGCAGATCAGGCCGCGTCCGAACTTGGCGATGAAGTTCACCGCCTGGGGTGTCACCTTTTCGGCGGCGATGATGAAGTCGCCTTCGTTTTCCCGGTCCTCGTCATCCACCACAACAATGATTTCACCATTCCTGAGGGCCTCCAGGGCTTCCTCGATGGTGTTGACCGCGCCCTGATCGGGTTTATTGTCGGACATGTTGTTCCTCATCCTGTTCGTGGAGGCCGCCTCCGGCCGAATCCCTTGGCCAGCAGGCGGTCGATTGTCAAGGCCGGTGGTGAGTCCTGCCCCACGGCTCCCGCGCCACGGGCGGCTTTCACCAGCACATCCATTTCAAGATTCACCCGGCGTCCCGGCCGCAGGTCGGCAAACGTGGTTGCGGCCAGGGTGTGGGGAATCAGGTTCACGGTAAACCTGCGGTCGAAAGGACCCTCGTCAACGGTCAGGCTCACCCCGTCGACCGCCACCGAACCCTTGGGTGTCAGGTAGGCGGCCAATTCCCGCGGAAGGTCCACCGTCACCAGCAGGCTTCCCCCCGCTTTGCTGATTTTCGAGACGGTCCCGGCCCCGTCCACATGGCCCTGGACATAGTGGCCGTCCAGGGGATCACCGGCACGCAGTGCGGGTTCCAGATGCAGACTGTCGCCGCGGCGCCACCGCCCGAGAGTGGTCAACCGGAGGGTTTCCGAAGCGGCTTCCACACTGAATCCGCGGCCCGAGAGCGCCGTCACGGTCAGACATATTCCGTTCACGGCGATGCTGTCACCCACCTGGGCCTTCCCGGCTGTGGCGGGCGCCTCGATATCCAGGCGCGTCACACCGCCCCGGGGAGTCTTTCCCCGGAGTCTGCCAACCTCCCTGATCAATCCGGTGAACATGATGGTCTCTCCGCTCCCCTCTAGACCGTGACCTTGGCCAGAACGTCCGCGAAATTCCGGCGGTCGTGAACGACCAGCAGGTCGTCTCCCATCCGTTCGTGCCGGGTCAGGGAAAAATCGCGGCGATTCCCCTCGGGATGTTGAACGCCCGCGGGCCAGGCTACCCCGTCCCCCAGAACCACCGGCGCAAGATAACGAACCCAACGATCGACCAGGCCCGCATTCAGGAACGACGCGGCCAACCGTGGCCCGCCTTCCACCATGACCGTCAGCAGATCCCGCAGGACCGCAGCCTCAC
>DAOWLV010000432.1 GCA_030643455.1 Candidatus Krumholzibacteriia bacterium
ATCACGGCCATCAGTTCGCTTTGCGTCATCGTCGGCAGGTAGGGACGGATCACCAGGGGCGCTTCGGTCTGACCCACGAAGACGTTGGCGGCGACCGAAAAGCTCTCGCTGCCGCTGGTGCCCATGGTCTTGCGCATGACCCAGGCCATGCCGCGGATCACCATCTGCATGACGCCCAGGTGGTAGAGCAGCGCCATCAGGCTGGAAAAGAAGATGATGGTCGGCAGGATGTGGATGACAAACACCGTGCCGATGGGCACGAGCTGCCCGGTGACCGAATCGGTGACCTGGATGTGGCCCGCTTCGGGATTGATGTAGGTCACCAGGTCTTCGCTGGTGCGGTAGAGGTTGCCCCACAGGAACGAGGCGCCCGCATCGGTGAAGGCCAGCAGCCGGGAGACGAAACTGCGTGCGCCGCTGAAAACGGCCCCGCCCCAGGGGGTGCGCAGCAGGATCACCGCCAGGATCAACTGCAGACCCAGGCCCCAGCCGGCCACGCGCCAGGGGAAGCGGCGGCGGTTGTTGCTCATCAGCCAGGCCACAGCCAGCAGCACGACGATTCCCAGCAGAGAGATCAAATTTTCCAGCAAGACGGCCTCCCGAAGGGGGAAATGTGCAGGTTTTCAGGGATTATTCCCGAATGCGGTCCCTTTGGTCCACTACCAAATTGACAGTTGGGGGGTTCGCGGGTATTTTTCCGCCATGAAGGAACTGGATGGCAAACCACTTCCGCCTGTCGTCATCGGGATCGCAGGCGGCTCGGGCTCCGGCAAGACGACCGTCGCCCATCGTGTGCGGGAAGCCTGCCCAGGCAAGACCATCCAGATCATCCATCACGACTCCTACTACCACGAAAATTCGCACCTGCCCCTCGAAAAACGGGCCGAGATCAACTACGACCACCCCAACGCCTTCGAGACCACCCTGCTGGTCGAGCATCTGCGGGCCCTCAGGGAAGGACACGCGGTCCAGGTGCCCTGTTACGACTACGCTTCGCATAGCAGGTTGAAGGAAACCGCCCTGTGCGAGCCGGCGGATATCGTGTTCGTGGAGGGGATCCTCGTCCTGGAAGACGCTGAGCTGAGGGGGCTGATGGATATTCGCCTCTACATCGACGTCGACGCCGACGAACGGGTGTTGCGCCGCATGAAAAGGGACATCCTCAAGCGCGGACGGACCATGGAATCGGTCATGGACCAGTATCTCAACGTCGTGCGCCCGATGCACCTTCAATTCGTGTGGCCAAGTAAACGCCACGCGCACCTCATCATTCCCGAGGGTGGCTACAACAAGGTGGCCATCGACCTGATCGCGACCAAGATCCTGAACATCATCCGGGAACGCGATCGGATGCGGGCGCTGGGGGTTGAGATAGACCAGGCCAAATCGGAAGAGACCTGACAGGGGGGGCCGACGGTTGTCGGTCCCGGGCATTTACAAAACTGGAGGCGGATCGTGACCTTCGACGATCAGGAATACCTGCGACGTTATCCTTTCATCGACCGGATCCTGATTTCCTCCGAGGAAATCCAGCTCCGTGTCCGGGAGCTCGGCAATGAGATCAGCCGTGCGTACCAGGGGTCGTCCCCCATTTTCGTGTGCATCCTCAAGGGGGCCTATCCCTTCCTGGCCGATCTGACCCGCTGTGTTTCGGTCGACCACGAGGTCGATTTCATGGCGGTGTCCAGCTATGAAGGCGGTACCCAGAGCACAGGCGTGGTGAAGATCGAAAAGGACCTCAAGGGCAACATCACCGGCCGCGACGTCATTCTGGTCGAGGACATCATCGACACGGGACTGACCATTGCCCACCTCATGGAACTTCTGGGCACACGCAATCCGCGCAGCATCCGGGTGGCCACCCTGCTGGACAAAAAGCCTGCCCGTATCAAGAACGTGGAACTCCACTACGTCGGGTTCGAAATCCCCAAGGAGTTCGTGATCGGGTACGGATTGGATTACGACGAAAAATACCGCAATCTGCCGTTCATCGGCATCATGAAGGCTTAGGAGAGCATGAGCGGAAACCACAAAGACACCGACCAGCGGCAGTTCCGTCAGGCTCTGACCTTCGACGATGTTCTGCTGGTGCCTGATTACTCCGAGGTCACTCCCAAGGATATCGACACCTCGACCAACCTGACCGGGACCATCCGGTTGCAGATCCCGTTCCTGTCGGCGGCCATGGATACGGTGACCGAGGCGGACATGGCCATCGCCCTGGCGCGGGCAGGTGGTCTCGGCGTGATTCACAAGAACATGGAACCCAAGGCCCAGGCAAGTGAGGTCGAGCGGGTCAAGCGTTCGGAATCGGGCATGATCACCAAGCCCATCACCCTGGAGCCGGACAGGTCCATCGACGAGGCCCTCGAGCTGATGAAGCATTACCGGATCAGCGGCGTGCCCATCACCAAGGGCAGGAAACTGGTCGGTATCCTGACCAACCGGGACCTTCGCTTCGTGAAAAACACGCGGCAACCGGTGCACAAGGTCATGACCAGCGAGAACCTGGTCACGGTGCCAGAGGGCACCACCCTGGATGACGCCGCCCATATCCTGCACAAGCACCGCATCGAGAAGCTCCTGGTGGTCAACGGGGAAGGGGAGTTGCGCGGGCTGATCACGGTCAAGGATATCCAGAAGAAGCTGGACTATCCCAACGCCTGCAAGGACGAAGCGGGTCGCCTGCGGGTGGCCGCGGCTGTCGGTGTCGGGCCGGACACAATGCTGCGAGCGGATCTGCTGATGGACAAGGGGGCCGACCTGCTGGTGGTCGACACCGCCCACGGGCACAGCCGCAACGTCCTGGACACCGTCAGTGCCATCAAGAAGAAGTATGACGCCGTGCAGGTCCTGGCCGGCAACATCGCCACCGCCAGTGCGGCCCAGGCCCTGATCGACGCCGGCGCCGACGCGGTGAAGGTGGGCATCGGACCCGGATCGATCTGCACCACACGGGTCGTCGCGGGGGTGGGGGTGCCCC
>DAOWLV010000232.1 GCA_030643455.1 Candidatus Krumholzibacteriia bacterium
GTCGCAGGGCCATTTCCCTGTCCCCGTCCGCCGCCGCTTCGGCCGCCCGAGTGCGGTGCTGAAGGGCTCTCTCGTACATTTCGCGAGCCTGTTTGGAGCCGGAATCCCGGACCTTGTCGGCCACACGACCCGACCTCTCGTCGAATCGGTCCAGCTGACGGAGTACAGCCTCTTCGTCGGGTCCGGTTCCGCTCAGGGAAGCCGCCCTGAGGGCCAGCCGCCGGGCCAGCCCCGACATCTGCAAGGCCCGGCCAGGATGACCCTGATCCATACCCTGGCGGGCCCGGACAAGAGCCTCTTCGGCCTCAGCCAGGAGTTTCCGCGCCTGGGGATCAGGATTTTCGCCGAGTCTTTCGCTCGCTCGTTCAATCAGCATCCGTGTGCGGTCCATCTCCTGTTCGAGACGTTCGGGACTGGTGCCGTCGGCCAGCAACCGGGCCGAGCGCCGCATCAGGTCTCCTGCATGCTCGAGCATCTTCCAGGAAAGCTTGAAGTCACCCTGGTGATACTGTTCCCGCGCCCGGATGGCGCTGCGTTCGGATCGGCGTAAAAATTCGATGGCCTGCTTGTTTCCCGCCTCGGTGGCGCGTTCCATGAGCTGGTTGTGTTGGTCACGAAAGCGTTCGACCCGGACGCGGATCCTCTCCTCGAGGCCCATGGCTTCGCGCGCCAGCCGCACCGAATGCCACATGGCGGCACGGGACCGCCGGGAAACACCCAGCGCCTCCAGCATGTGTCCGCTGCTCATCATCCCCTTGCTGCGCCTGTGGAGGTCGACGGCCTGGCCCAGCACCCGCCTGGCCGGCACGCTCTGGGTTTCGGCAACCAATCCCCGCGCCCAGATCAGGAGGTCCTCGGTCCGCTCGATGTAGGCCTGGACCTGTTCGCTACCACCCATCTGGGCCGCCGCCTTACCGGGAAACAACCCGGCCAGAGCCAGTGCCAGAAGTCCGAACACGATGCACCTGTTCAGCTTTCCGCTGGAATGGTGGCAAGTCATGGTGTTCATGGTGAGCCTTCCTGGTCCAGGGGATGGAGGTCCGGTTGACCGTCCAAATCACCCCCGAAGGAGCAGATGATGTGCCAAAGGTCCGATTCAACTCCCGGATTCAATTAACTTGTTTGAAGTTAATTGGTTAACTAAATATCCTCGACATGTTTCCGAGCATCCCTCGGTTCGGGGAACCACGGTCGGCGAAATTCCGTACTTGGGGGTACGAAATCCGATCCCGCCTGACCCCCGGGGTTCAGATCCATCCGGACAAAATCAAGGTCCAGCCTCGTCATCCAACTCCATGCCCAGCAGTTTCAACCGGGAATACAGGGTCCTGCGGGTGATGCCCAGCATCTTGGCGGCAAGGCTCTTGTTGCCACCGGCCCGCTGCAGGGCGGCGGCGATCAGCTTGCGCGCGTTATTGTCCAGATTGAGATCCTCCCCCACTTCCCGGTTCGAAGCATGGGAAACACCCCCCACATCGAGCTGGATGTGGTTGTCCGCGATGGGCTGACCACCGGCCAGGATATGGGCCCTCTCCAGGAGATTCCGTAGTTCCCGGATATTGCCCGGCCACCCATGGGAGCGCAGGCGGGCCATGGTCGCTGCCGGGAGCTTCTTGCCCCGGCGTCCCAGCCGTTCCAGGAAATGTTCCGTCAGCAGGGGAATGTCGTCGGCCCGGTCGCGAAGGGGCGGCACGTCCACGGGAAAAACCAGCAGCCGGTAATAGAGGTCTTCCCTAAAAGACTTGTCGGCGATGGCCTCTTCCAGGGGACGGTTTGTCGCGGCGATCACCCGGACGTCAACCGAACGCTCGATGGGATCGCCCACCCGGTTGATCTTCTTGTCCTCGAGCACGCGCAAGAGCTTGGCCTGCACCGCCAGGCCGGCCTCGCCGATTTCATCCAAAAAGATGGTGCCCCCGCGCGCCGCTTCGAACAGACCCACACGGTCACTGTCGGCGCCGGTGAAGGCACCCTGGCGGTAACCGAACAGTTCGCTTTCCAGCAGACTTTCGGCGATGGCGGCGCAGTTGACGGCGATGAAGGGTTTGTCGCCCCTTCCGCTGGCGGCGTGGATGGTGCGTGCGGCGACCTCCTTGCCGGTTCCACTCTCCCCCCGGATCAGGACCGTGGCACCCGAGGGCGCCACGTGTTCGATCATCTTGCGCAGTTGCATGGTGGCCGGCGCTTCACCCACCAGGTCGGGACCCGCGATCGGGTCCGCAACAGCCTGTTTGAGGGCCCGGTTTTCCAGGGCCAGGTCCTGAATGCCGGCCGCCTGCTCCACCACGTGGGACACTTCCTGGAAATTGAACGGTTTGGTGAGATACTGGAAGGCACCCTGCTGAAGGGCTTCGACCGCGGTTTTCACTTCACCGTAGGCCGTCAGGATGATCACCGCTGTTTGAGGACTGGCCCGCCGCACGCCCGCCAGGACTTCCATGCCACCCACCGGTTCCATGCGCAGATCCGTCAGGACCACGTCGAAGGCCTCGCTGCCCACGAGGTCCAGGGCTTCCTGTCCACTGGACACGCCGGTCACCTCGTGCCCGCGGGTTTTCAGGGCGGACTTGAGCAGCGTCACCATTTTCTTTTCGTCATCGACGACAAGTATCTTCGCCACGATACCACCTTCACCTGGCCCGAATTATTCCTGCACTGCGAGAGGGAGCACTACCTCGGCCCTGGCCCCGACTGCTCCCTGCCTGTCTTCGAGATTGATCATACCACCCATATCTTCAACGATGCGCCGCGACATGGCCAGACCCAAACCACTCCCTTTTTCCTTGCTGGTCCAGAAAGGTTCGAACAACCGGCCGCGGTCCACGCTGCCCAACCCGGTTCCCGTGTCAGTGACCGTGAGGGTCGCCGACCCGCCGAATGTCGTCAGGGCGATTTCGATCCTGCCGCCGTCGGGCATGGCATCCCGGGCGTTGATCAACAGGTTGAGCAGGACCTGCTGGAGGCGGCGCGGGTCACCCCGGACCGGAGCTGCCGGAAGATCATCCTCCATCTCCACCACGATCCCTGCCTCCTGGAGTTCACCGGCCACCAGCTCCACGCTGCGCCGGACGCTGCACCCCAGATCGAACGTCTCCCGGACTGCCTCCTGGTCCTTGCCGAAGGCCAGGTAGCCCGTGAGGATATGATCGAGACGGTCGACTTCCTCGGGGATGAAATCCGCCACCTCGTCCTCGATACCGACCGAAGCCAGCACCTGTTGCAGGTGCTCTGCGGCGCCCCGGATGATGCCCAGGGGATTGCGGATCTCGTGGGCGATGCCCGCGGTCATGCGGCCCATGGTCGCGAGGTTTTCCTGCCTCATGATCGAGGCGCGGTACCGGGCGAGGGAGCGGTTGATCTGGTACAGGAAGATCCCCATGACGGCCAGGATGACCAGCACGATCGCCGCGGTCAGGAAGGCCCCGCCCCGCAGGAGATCCAGGGAGGAGAAAAAATCGGGATTGCCGCTGACCGTCACGATGGCCACCACGTCCTTGTCACCCTCGAAATAGTTGAAGACGGGCGCATGGGCGGATTTCTGCATGGAGCCGCCGGCCCCGCCGAGCCGGTACAGACGGGTGGCCGCCGGCATTCCCAGGGCCGCCTGGGCCACGGCCTCCCGGTCGAGTTCCCAGAAATCGTTCAGCCCCCCGGCTTCGAGCGAGGCCGAGGTACTGAACAGGACTTTCCCCTCCAGCTGGTCCGCGAGGGTGAGGGAGGTCAATGTGATCTCGGCGAGGTTTTCCTGGAGTCGGATCCTCTCGCAATGTTCCAGGAGAATTTCCAGATAGTAGTCCGCGGTGGTATCGCCGACGGTCGCATAGAAGATCTTCTCGCCGTCGCTCAGCTCGGCCAGGCTGCCCGCAACGCCCAGCAGCCTCTGGCCGAGAGCCTCGTCCAGGATGGCGCGGGATCCGCTGTAGAGGTTGAAAAGTCCGAAGGACACGGCCGCGATGATCACCGCGTAGGCCAGCGCGGCCCACAGGAACCAGCGCCGGCCGCCCTTCATCCGGTGGCCGCCCGGGTCGGCGGGGATTGGGACCTGACACCGAGCGCGTCGGACTGTTCGCGGGCGTGGTAGCTGGATCGGACCATGGGCCCGGATTCCATCCATTCGATTCCCAGCTCGCGGCCGATGTGGGCCAGCTCGTCGAATTCCGCGGGTTCGACATAACGCAACACCGGGTGGTGCCGCAATGACGGTTGCAGATACTGTCCGATGGTCATGATCCGGATCCCGCAGTCCGCGGCGTCCTTGATCAGGTCCACGACCTCGTCCCGGGTTTCCCCCACGCCCACCATGATGCCAGTCTTGACCCGGATGTCGGATCCGAAGGCGTCGGCCCATTGCCGGCTGCGCCGCAGTACCTGCAGGGACCGCCGGTAATCGGCCTGGGGCCGCATGGCCCGGTAGAGACGGGGAACCGTTTCCAGATTGTGGTTCAGCACCTCGGGGGCCGCCGTCAAAACGGTTTCCAGCGCAAGCGGGTCGCCCTGGAAATCGGGAATCAGGACCTCGACCCCGCAGCCCGCATTCAAGCGTCGGATCCGCCGGATGGTGGACGCGAAATGGGCCGCTCCCCCGTCGGGCAGATCGTCCCGGTTGACCGAAGTGACCACGGCGAACTTCAACGCCAGTTCGTTGACCGCTTCGGCGACGCGACGCGGTTCGTCCGGATCGACCGGAGCCACCCGGCCGCCGGGAATGTTGCAGAAGGTGCAGTGCCGGGTACAGATGTCGCCCAGCAGCATGAAGGTGGCCGTCCGGCTGTTGAAACATTCACCCCGGTTCGGACAGTTGGCACTCTCACACACCGTGTTCAGCGACGAGGTGCGGAGCAGACGCTTGACATCGTTGTAGTCCGCGCCGCCCTGCCTCTTCATTCGCAGCCAGCTTGGCTTGCGGGCCGGCAAGGGCGCCTGGGTGAGATCGGGAATGAGGCCGTCGTTTTTCATTCTTTTCCCATGCCAGGAGGATCATCCAGGGTGAAGACGAGATCAGGTTGGAACTTGCCGTTCTCGAACTTCACCGTGGCCGCCTCGTGGAGATGATCATGCTCGAAAACAAGCGTGAAGTTATCCTCCACCGCCCGGGTGAGAAACTGCTTCTTCTCGGTCACCGTCAGCAGGGGGTTCAGGTCGAAACCCATGATCCAGGGAATGTGGACCTGACTGAGGAAGGGGATCAGGTCGCCGACAAAGGCCACCACGCCCTTGCCGGTGTGGAACTCCACCACCTGCTGGCCGGGGGTGTGGCCGCTGATGGGGGTCACCTTGACTTCGGGCATGATCTCGGTCGGTCCGTCGACCAGCTCCAGCTTTCCCTTGTCCTTCAAGGCGGAGAAATCATCGGCCCGGAAACTGGCCCGGTCCCTTTCCGAGGGATTGGTTGCCCATTCCCAGTGCCGCTCCTGCACCCAGTGCCGGGCCTCCGGAAATACCGGTTCCAGGCCATCGTCCCCCTCGCGCATGACTCCGCCGGCATGGTCGAAGTGAAGATGGGTCAGGACTACATCGGTGATCGATTCCCGGGTGATGCCCGCCTCCGCGAGTTCGGCCAGCAACTGGTTGGGTCTGCGGACGATACCGAACATGTCCGCCTGCCGTTCCGCCCAGCGGTCGCCCATGCCGGTGTCCACCAGGATGCCCGGTCTCCGTTTTCGGCCAGCAGACAGCGCAGATCCAGGTCGATCCGGTTGTGTTCGTCGGCCGGATGCTTTTCCCCCCAC
>DAOWLV010000093.1 GCA_030643455.1 Candidatus Krumholzibacteriia bacterium
GCCTACATCGGCAAGGGTGTCATGGAAGTCTTCCTGATCATCCATTATTACGAGGCATGGCTGGCCTTCCTGGCCATCCTGATCTGGCACATGTACGGGGTCATGTTCAATCCCCATGTGTATCCCATGAATCCCTCGTGGTTGACGGGCAAGATGCCCAAGGAGATGTTCGATATTGAGCATCCCGCGGCCCAGTCGCCCGGTAACGTGGAAAAGGTCAAGCGCCTGGGACTCGAAAGAGACGTTTGACCCTGTATTTCGGTTTCCTGTTTCCCGGCCTCCCATTTGATGGGGGGCCGGTTTTTTGGTGCGCCCAACCACAAAATCACTGATTTATCCCCGGTTCCGGCTCAGGAACCGGGATTTTCGGCCGAATCAGGGAGAGGAACCGGAGGGATTCACTTTTTTCCTGGGGTCGAAACATGCCATTTATCGAACAGATGCTCTTCGGGGTGGAAAACAATACCGACAGCCAGGGAAGATCCGTATTGTCCCAGTCTCCCGGTATGAGCAGGGAAACGACGGATGAAATCGTTCGTCTTTGCAAGAACTGGGGGACGACACCTCCACTCGGTCTGGAACACCCCGCCCTGATGTCTTTCCGCCTGAAATCGACCATGCCCTCGCTTGCCGGGAGCCTGTTCACGGTGATCAAGGTCAGCCGGGGTCTGAACCCCCTTTTCCACGCGGTGGTCCTGTCGGAGGGTACATTCGCCACGTTCGAGCGCAATCCCTTCGCGGTGGCCCAGGCCGTGACCTTCTGTTCGGAATGGATCCCCCAATTGCAGCTTGAGCAGGAGGAAATCAATTACGATAACCTGGTGCCGCTGGTCGACCCTCCCGCGAACAAGGGCGACATCGGCCTGGTCGATGAAGCCGTGCTCAAGCTCATATCCGAGAAAAAGCTCACGTTGGCCATCGAACAGCCCTTGGCGCAGGGTGACCGGTGCATGGCTTTGATCATCGCCTGCATGCCCGAAAAAGACCGCAAGAATCTCCGTTTTGCCTCCTTTTCCCCTGGTGAGTCCAATAACTACACGCTGGTGGGCCTGTATACCGAAGGGTGCGTATACGCGGGCTGGCAGCGGATGATGATGGCCTGGATGGCGGGCGAGTACGTGGATGAAGTGGAAACCTATATTGTCCAGATAAGGGATTTTCTGGCGGCCGGGGATCTGGCCGGAATCAACCGGGTGAGTCAGCGGCATCTGTTTCGTGCCAAACCGGTTGCCGAGCCGATCAGCAATCCGCGGGTAGGAACCATTTCGGCCACCAAGCCGGTCCAGGGGACCGCGTCTGCGCATAGCAGGCCTTTTCGTCGTTCACCCGATACTCAGGTGGCCAGGACCCAGGTCACCAACCGTACCTCAGGGCCGGTGATGGAGGCCAAATCCCCGAAACGCGGTCCGGTGAAGAAGAACAAGATGCCCGGCCCGATCGCCGTTTCTCGCCGCCGGATCTTTTCCCACAGCAAGTTGATCAGGATCGCTTTCCTGGTTCTCATCCTGGCTCTGTCCTACACCGCGGCGGTGATGTTGAAAGAGGGGAAGACCCTTGCTGAAAGCCTTGAATGGGCGAATCTGCAGGCAATCATGGGAGAGAAACCCAGGACTGAACGGGCGGCGACCCTGCTCGAAGTCATCGACGTGGGCGATGTCTACGCCCGCCAGGTTAAACTGATGAGCAGTTCCGGGAAAGGCCTGAATCTGTCGGTGGACAGGGGTCGGGTCAAAGCCCTGGGCAACCTGAGGGAGGAGGCAGCCGTGCCCCTGAACCAACAGGTGGAACTATTTGCCAAGCTGGCGGCGGACGGAATCCAGCAGGGCAGCCGGCCCGACCGTGAATCCCAACGGATGCAGGCTCTGGCCAACCAGGGCCAGGTCCTTGAAATCGAGTTGGCCCGCCTGGAGCTGGCCTGGTACTCCCTGGCCGGAAATGTGTTATGGGAGGACCTGCCCAGCCTCTCCGACGAGGCAGTGATCGCCCGTCGTGATTCCCTGGTAAAGGCGGAAGAGGGGGTTCTCGAAGAGGCCGATCTTGACCTGGGAACACAGGAAACGAGAACGGTCCTGGCCCAGGCCCAGGGGAACGTGGACGGGATGGCTTCACTGTTGACCCTCTTCGAGGCCAAGTCCTGGTCGCTGGGATGGGAAAAGGACCTCGCCAGGGCGGCTGGTCAGGTTTCGACGTCAGCCAGCAGCATGACCCGCGCCTATGCCAACAGTGCGTTCGCTTTTCTCAGGCTCAAGAAGGCCGAAAGGAAAGGGGCCCAGACATCGCTGCCCTACCGTCGGGAATTGAAGGACCAGGTTTGGCCATCAGCTGAAATCAGGAGCAATCTGAGCAATCTGCGCGCACAGAGGGCCAGGTTCAAAAACCGGCCGGCCCCGTCCCTGTTGACCGGCACGATCGACCTCTACTCGGCCCTGGAGAACCCCGTATCCCTGGCTGCGGAGGCGGAGAAATCCCCGCAGGTCCTGGTCGATCTGGCCGCCAACCGGGCAGTCCGGTTCCATCCGGGAGCCTACGAAGATTTTCTGGAGAGAATCAGGTACGAAGCCGCCCTGCTTGGGCTCCAGTGGTCGGATGATCCGGGGATGATCGAGGACCATTTGTATTCAGGCGCCGACCGTGAACTGGTGATCCGTTTCCGGGACATGATGACCGTCAATCATTCGCCGGAAGTCTGGGATAGTCTGGGGGCATCGGCGGGGATACCGTTCCTGGCTCATTGGGCGGGACACCTTGGTGCCTTGGCTCAGGTCAAACTGACCAGCACTCGCGATGAATTCGACACTGCCTGGGTCGAATGTCGCAAGACCGCCGTCAAACTGCAGGGCGAAGTTTCCGCGGGCCGTGACTGGACAAAAACGTGGCTGGCCCTGAATGGCCAGGTCCAGGAGATTCTGGCGGCCCATGCCCTGGCACTGGCCGAAGATCAGGATCGGGCCGGCAAGATCGAGGATATCACCAATCTCGCAGTGGCCCTCAAGGCATCACTTCCCATGGGGCTCAGGGGTGGGACCATTCGCCTGGACCAGGATCGCCTGCCGGATCCGACCAAGGCCATCATGGAAATCCATGTGGTTCCCGGGGGAAAAGTCTGGCGTTCAGGCATTTTCTACATCGGACCGGCTGCTCCCGAAGGCGTGGGCTGGGTAGGCACGGTTTCCCTGGAAAAAACCCTGGGCATCCTGCCCGGGCAGGGCCTCGAGATCAAAATCATTGCCGATAAAACGGATGAGAACCTGTTGACGGTCACGTGTCCGCCGCTGGCTGAAGGTACCGGGCCGGGCGGCATGGTCCGGCCGCGATCCGGAGGCCGTGGATCCGTGAGTTTGAAGATCGATCAGGTCTACTGGAAGTCCCTGCGGGTTCCGGACCTGGGCATGATTTTCTGATCACCCCCTGCAACCCGGACGACATTCGTGCGTAATGAGAAGCGGGACCCGACAAGGAGTCCCGCTTTTCTACATCCGGCTTTGCGGGAGGTTCACCATGATGAAACGCCAACGAACAATTCCGGTCCTGATCGTGGGGCTTTTGATCCTGACCTTGCCGGCCATCCTCCTGGCCGATGAACCCGAGACCGCGGACAACGAGACCATGATCATCGTCGTCGGTGACGACGGAGAGGAACTGACCATCGATATGGAGGCCGTCCATGAGATCATGGCCGAAGCGATGGAAGGTCTGGACGAGGTCATGGAGGAACTCGAGGACATGCAGCTGCAGGTCCGGCTGGGGAAGGACAACCGCCTGAACCTTTCCTACGACGACACGACATTCGAACTGGATCTGGACCAGATCATGACCCAGGTAGCGGTAGCCGTCCAGACGGGTTTCGATCAGATACATGTGGAAGACTGGACCGATTCCCGCGGCCGGTGGTCGGATGTTTCGGAGGATGATCTGCGCCAGGAACTGGATGACCTGAAAAAGGAAATGAAGGAACTGCGCAGGGAATTCAGGAAGATCAGGGATCCGGACGAGGATTGAGATCACCGGAACCGAATTCCCCCTTGGCCGCCGATGGCGCAAGGGGGATTTTTTTTGGGATCAACTCTTGAACTTGTCGATTTCCGCGAAGATCTCCGCCTCCTCCGGAAACCGGTCCAGGGCCTTCTTGGAGAAAACCAGATTCCGGTCGATTTCCACCTCGAAAACCCCACCTCCGGAGGCGATGAGTTCCGCTTCCACCTGGTATCTGTCCCTGATGGCGCCCGCCAGACCGGAGGCACGTGGTTCGTAGTTTCAAACCTGGCAGTATTCGATGGTGATTTTCATGGAGATCCTCCCTGAATGCTTATCAGAACTGGATCAGCGGCTTGGGCCAGGCAGCGAGCGTATCTTCGAAGGAATCCGGGGAGAATTCGTCGATGTGAACGACCGCATCCTCACCGCCGCCCAGGATGACGTCGGCGATCCTGTCCTGGATGCCGTTGGTGCGGTCCTCCAGGAGGTTGCGGGTAATATACCATGTTTCGAAGATCCGGCGACCGATCACGCTGTGCAGGGTCAGGCCGTTGACGATCAACCGGTCGAAAGCCTGGATGTGGAAGTTGCCCTGTTTGAGCCCGAACAGGATCACGTCGCCGCCCCGCCGGGCCGACTGGATGGCGTTGTTGACGCTGGAATTGAAGCCAGCCATTTCCATGGAGACGTCGGGTCCGATACCACCGAAGGCGTCCCGCACATCCTTTACCAGTTCCTTGTCGGCGCTCCAGGCGTGGGGGGCCGAGCGCGAGAGATCCACGGGGATCACGTCGTCGGCCCCGAGCTCCTTGGCCATTTTAATGTTGTTGGGATTGGGTTCGATGCCGATGACCCGGGTGGCCCCCAGGGCCCGGGCCACCATGATCACGAACAGTCCGATGGTGCCGCAGCCGAAAACCGCCACGGTCTTGCCGCGTAGATCGGCGGTCGTGCAGGCGTGCACCGCGTTGCCGAAGGGCTCCTGGAGGGCCGCGACCTTCATCTTGATCCTGCGGGGATTGGTGGGCCACAGCACGTTGGCAGGCAGTTTGATGTATTCGGCGAAACAGCCGTTGCGGCCGATGCCGATGATCACGTCCTGGCTGCAGATATGGGTCTGGCCGATGCGGCACTGGTAACAGGTGCCGCAGATGATGTGGCTTTCGGTGGAAACGATGTCCTTGGGAGTGTAGCCGAACCGGGCGCGGGCCCGGGATCCGACCTTCACGATTTCGCCCACCATCTCATGGCCGATGATGCGTGTGGATTTTTTTTCCCGCTTGAGGCTGTCGAAGATCATGCCCTTGAAGGCGGTCCGGTTCCAGATACCGCGGTCACTGCCGCAGAACCCGGCATAGATGACCTTGACCAGGACGTTGTCGCTGTCGCTGGAGTCGCTCGCCTCGTCCAGGCCTGGTGCGGGGGCCTCCACCTTTTTGAATCCCCTGGACTTGTCCCAGACCATGCTGGACTTGTCGAACACGAGGCATTTCATCATTTCAGCCGCCAATTCACTACCTCCGACTGACCCGATCTTCCTTCCGGCCGCAGGAATCAGTTGATCCGTTTGTCACCTTCGGAATCGCGGTTCCAGTATCCCTCGTCCCAGTCTTCGTCCGATTTCTCATGATTGCCCCGGTTTTCCTCCTCGGCCAGCAGGTCGTCCAGGGAGACGATTTCCGGCACTGAAGGCTCCTCGAAGGAGGGTATGGACGGGGCTGCCTCTCCGGATTCCCCCAGATCGGCCAGGAAGCTTTCAAGTCCGCCCGCGGTGGGCATTTTCTGGGCGGGTGTATTCCCTGATTCATCGGCCTGCTCGTTGGACACGGGTCCGAGGGGATCGACGTGATCGGGAATGTTGGAGCCCCGCTGAAGTCCCATGGAATCCTCGACAAGACAGTATCGCTGAACGAACTCATCCGCCAGGTTGAAATAGGCGCGGCTGCCGGCTGACCGCCGATCGAAGATCACCGCGGGTTTGCCCCGCAGGGCCATCTCGCTCAGGCGAGTGGTACGGGGTACGGCGGTATCGAACAGGACATCCCCGAAATCATCCTGGGCCCGGGCGGCGACATGGCGGCCCATACGTGTGCGGGCGCTGGCCATGGTCAGGAAGATACCTTCCAGGACAAGGGGCCGGACCGGGTCAGAACCGGGGATGGATTGGTGGCCCGCGGCGTCACTTGGATAGACCCGCTCCCGAAAGGTATCCACGAACTCCAGGAGACTGTCCACGGAATCCCGGCAGAGTTCTTCGGCCTGCAGTGGCACGAGATAACTGTCCGAGGCCAGGAGGGCAGCTTTGGCCGAGGCGCCCAGGCCGGGAGGACAGTCGATGAGGATCGTGTCGTAGAGGTGGCGTGCCCGGTCGATTTGGCGGATGAAAGTGTCGGAGTCCCTCTCCATGGCCTTGAGGTAGGACTCTTCCTCCTCCAGTGTGAGGATCCGTGGCGAAATGAAAAAGAGGTCCTGCAGCGTGGAAGGGTGAACCATGTCAGTCAGGGATTGGTTGTCGGTGAAGATCCCGCTGAGGCAGGTGGTCAGTTCATGGGGCGAGACACCCAGGGTCAGGCAGACCCCGCACTGGGGATCCGTGCCGACGATCAACACCGTATGACCCGACAGGGCCAGCGCCGCACCGAGATTCACTGCCGAGGTGGTCTTGCCAACTCCGCCCTTGCGGCTGATGAAGCTGATCACCCGGCCTTCGACCGTGCCCCAGGGCGTGCGGCGCCGGGGCTGGAAATCGGGGTGGGTGATATTGGAGATGGGGGATTCCTTTTCCCCCTCATGGTCTATTGAATCCATTTCAGACATTGAAGAAGCTCCTTGAAGTTGGGGCAAGTCCGAGAACCGGGAAGCTAACCCACCAGGCCCTGGGAAATCAACCCCAACGTTGCAATAATCGCTGGGAGAAAAAATATCAGGCGCCTCCCGAGGGAGACGCCGGATGGTGGCAGTGATGGGGTTTCAGCGGCACAGGCCCAGCAGTTTTTCCACAAAAGCCGCCGCTCCGTCGAATACCTCACCGATATTGCCGGCCATCATGTAGGCGGGGGTGGTGACCATGTTATTGCCTTCGTCCACCACCGTTGAAGCGGCCGCGCAATCGATGTGGTGGGCGCCCATCAGGATGATCTTGGCGGCGGTGGTCGGATCGTTGCCGATGGTCAACGACGGTTTCAGATCGGTTCCGAAGATGCGGGCCAGGATCACCGGGGCGATGCACATGGCACCGATCGCCTTGCCCTGGCTGTGGGCCGCGCGCAGGAAGGACTCGACCTCGGGGTTGACGGTACAGTTTTCCCCGTCTACGGCAAACGTGCAGAGGTTCTTGGCGGCACCGAAACCTCCGGGCAGCAACACGGCGTCGAGGCCGGAGACATCGACTTCGGCCAGGGGCCGGATCTCGCCGCGGGCCAGACGGGCGCTCTCGACAAGCATGTCCCGGGTTTCTCCTTCGGCCGGTTCGCCCGCCAGATGGTTCACCACATGCAACTGTGGGCCGGCCGGAGCACAGATCACCGCTTCGGCCCCGGCGCGGTGCAGGGCCAGCAGGGCGGCGCACGCCTCGTGGATCTCCGAACCATCGAAGACTCCGCACCCACTCAAAACGACCGCTACTTTCTTCATTTTGGACCTCCGATCGGCAGGGGTGCGGGACAAGTACTTACATCCCTGCTTTTACCGGTTGGGGCCGTGGATGTCAACCCTCCGGCCCCGTTTCGGAAAAATTGATCCGGAACTTTCACAAACTCGAAGGATAATTTTGTTTCCCCCTTTTCAAGGGCTAGCTTTGGGGGGTTCGGTGGTGCGGGGACCGCCGTAATAACCGGAACCATACTTTTCGCGTGAAAATGGCAACCTGGAGATACGGGCATGACAGGGAAGATGGCAGTCGGTGGCATCACGAGGGTCGACAACCTCGTTCTGGTCCGGATCATGGGTGCGAAGAGGGGATACGGGCTGGCCGGTCGTGCTCTTTCGGGGCTGGGTCTCAAGGGGGTCAACATCACCTGCGTCACCTCGTTCATCGACCGCGACGGTCTGAACAATATCGGCTTCGCCATCAAGGAGGACGACCTGGATCAGACCCTCGGCCTTTTGCAAACCCTCCAGGATGAATTCCAGGCCCGGTCCATCGAATACCAGCGCCATTGCAGTTCGATATCCATCTATGGTCCGCATTTCAGCGAGCGCCCCGCCATTGCCGGCACCGTCTTCCAGGCCACCGGCGAATCAGGGGTGGAAATCCACATGATCGCCACCTCGTTTTCCACGGTTTCCTTCCTGACCAACGACAAGGATGCGGATGCAGCGGTGGCCAAGCTGCAGGAAAGCTTCCTGGTCCCCTGATTCGAGGATCAGTAGTTGAACCCACTGCCCCCGATGAATTCCCTCAAAAGTGAAGTGGGCGGTACCTGGCTGGCGTCGATGGGCAGCAACAGGGACAGCAGTTCGATCAGGGTGCGGGCCAGGCCGTAGTGTGGATCATCGGACTCCACCGCAGCCAACCTGGGTTCGGCCCACAGCTTCAGAACGGCCAGTTCATAGGTCAATCCGGAATTGAAAAACAGGTCCGCGTTACTCTGGTGGGGAAAGATGTGCATGTCTTCACCCTGCCGGACCTTGGGCCACCGTGCGAGGGTCTCGCTGGCGGTGTAGCCGCGGAACTGGGCATCCCGCACGATGCGACGGAACAGCCGGCTATGGGTGGTCTTGATGTAGCTGATGCTGTTGATGTTCAGATGGCACAGGGCCGACACGTAGATCTGCAGCTTGTCCACCGCCGGAATGGCCGGTGTGAGCTGGGGGTTCAGGGCGTGGATGCCCTCCACCAGCAGGGGCTGCCCGCGCTGGATGCGGGTGGGGGTTTCGCCGGTTTCGGCCCTGCCGGAGCGGAAGTCGAAGCGGGGAAGGAACACATCCTCGCCGGCCATCAGGGCCTTGAGGTGTTCATTGAACAGATCGATGTTCAACGCGCCCAGGGATTCGAAATCGTAGTCCCCGTCCTCGTCCCGGGGCGTCTTTTCCCGGTCGACGAAATAGTTGTCCAGGGACAGGGCCATGGGCTGCAGTCCCAGGACGCGTAGCTGGACCATCAGCCTCTTGGCGCTGCTGGTCTTGCCGGAGCTCGAGGGACCCGCCATCAGGACCAGGCGGCCTTCTTCCGGCAGATCGGCCACGCGCTGGGCCGCTTCCACGAAGAACTTGTTGTGACGGGCCTCGGAGATCTGGATCAAGTCGCTCGTACGGCCGTTGACGATGAACTCGTTCAGGCTGCCGGTGTCCTGCATCCCGATCTTTTCCGCCCAGGTCGTGTATTCCCGC
>DAOWLV010000360.1 GCA_030643455.1 Candidatus Krumholzibacteriia bacterium
AGTCCTTCCTTCTGCCGGACGTGAAACGGAACTCCGAGGACCTGGCCGCGGTGACGACGGATCTGGGTCAGTTGCTCGGCGCTCGGCCGACGGGCCCCGACTTCGAGGCCCTCGCGCAGCGCCTGGCGGAAGCCTTTGCCCGCACTCTCGGTCTGGATCTGCGCACCGCCTAGGCAAGAATCCCCCTGGCGCGAATTCCCTTTGGCCGGTGGTCTTGCTTGACCATCGCGGCCCCGGCTCCCTACTATCAACCCCGTCGGTTGTTTCAACTTGAAGGGGTGAGATGATTTCCTGGCTGGCGCGCAGGGTCGCCGTTTCGGCGCTGTTGATTTTTATCCTGTTGTCCGCGGTGTTCTTCATCGTTCGTCTGGCGCCGGGTGATCCCCTGGACCAGGTCGTGGAAGAAGATCTCGGTCCGGAGAACCGGGACCTGATCCGGCGTCAGATGGGCCTTGATGAACCCCTGTTCCGCCAGTACCTGCATTGGCTCACCGCCTCGTCGAGGGGCGACTTCGGCACCAGCCTCAGTCAGCAACGCTCCGTCGCCGGCATCATCGGCGAAGCCCTGCCCGCCACACTGCTGCTGACGGTGACGGCTTACCTGCTCCATCTATTGCTTGCGGTGGGCGCGGCCATGGCCATGGCCGCAAGGCCCGGGCGGGCGCTGGACCACTGGATCCAGGGGGTGGGGCTTACCCTGTACTCACTTCCCGCCTTCTGGCTCGGTCTGATGCTGATCATGCTTCTGAGCGGCAAACTGGGCTGGTTTCCCGCCGGAGGAATGCACGCGCCGGACGCCCGGTACCTCGGCTGGTGGGCCTGGTTTGGTGATCTGCTGCGGCATATGGTCTTGCCTGTGGCAACGCTGGCGATGGGTTCGTTCATGGGTACGGCGCGTTACCTGCGGACATCACTCGCCGAAGTGCTCGACCAGGACTACATCCTTGCGGCCCGCTCGCGCGGATTGTCCGAGCGCAGGATCCTGCTGCGCCACGCCCTGCGCAATGCCCTGCTTCCGGTGATCACCCTGCTGGGCCTTAGCCTGCCTTTCCTGCTGGGAGGAGCGGTGGTCGTCGAGGTCGTTTTCGGCTGGCCCGGCATGGGGCGGGTCGCCATCGAGGCCATCTGGGCGCGGGACTATCCGGTGATCATGGCCACCACCCTGGTGTCGGCGGTGACGGTTGTCGCGGGTTCCCTTCTCGCCGATATCCTCTACCGATGGGCCGATCCGCGGGTTCGCCTGCCCGGTCAGGAGGCGGCGTGACACTTCCGTTTGGGATCGACAGGGATCGACGGGAATCGGGTGGCCGTTGGTGGACCGACAGGCGCCTGCGTCCCGGTCTGGCCATCACCCTGGGCCTTGGCCTGCTGGCGTTGCTGGCCCCCCTTGTCGCGCCGGGTGATCCCGCCGCCCTGGGTGCGGCTGCCGACCGGTTGTCGGGTCCCTCCAGCAGTCATCTCCTTGGTACGGATCTGCTGGGCCGCGATGTCCTGATGCGCCTGGTGCACGGCAGCAGGGTTTCCCTGCTGGTCGGTTGGGTCAGTGTGCTGGTGGCTGTTCTGCTGGGGACCGCGGTGGGGTTGGCCGCGGGAATGGGGCCTCGATGGCTCGACCGTTTTCTGATGAACACCACCGATGTTTTTCTGGCCTTTCCCCGAATTTTCCTGATTCTGCTCCTGGTTTCGCTGACCACCCCGTCACTGCTGCTGGTCATGACGGTGCTGGGTCTTACCGGGTGGATGGGGGTGGCACGTCTGGTTCGTGCCGAGGCCCTCAGCCTGCGGGAACGGGATTTCGTGGCGGCGGCGCGTGGCCTGGGTCTTTCTTCCTGGCGCTTGGCCACCGGTCACGTGTTGCCCAACCTTTTGCCCACCGTCATCGTTGCGGCGACCCTGCGCGTGGGTTCCGCCATCCTGGCCGAATCGTTTCTGAGTTTCCTCGGGCTCGGTGCCCAGGAACCCGCTGTAAGCTGGGGCGCCATGATCCAGCAGGGCCGGGGCTATCTGCTGGATGGTTGGTGGCTGGCAACATTTCCCGGCCTTGCCATCGCCCTGACGGTTCTCGGTTACAACCTGCTGGGCGAAGGACTGCGCTTGCGATTGAACCCCCAGGACCACCGGGAGGGTCGCGATGGGTGACCTGCTCCGGGTGGAAAACCTGCAGGTGTCGTTCCGGGGCCCTGGTCCGGGTGAGGAATCGAAGGTCCTGACCGGAGTGGATCTCGTGATCGGCCCGGGGGAATCGACCGCCCTGGTGGGACCATCGGGTTGCGGCAAGAGTCTTTTGACCCGGGCACTGCTGGGACTCCTCCCGGCCGGAGCGGCCTGGACCGGTGCGATCGTTTGGCGAGGTGAAAAGTTGCTCGATCCGCGGGGCAGCAACTGGCAACGGGTCCGGGGCGAGGGCATGTCACTGGTGCTCCAGGAACCGCAGACCGGCCTCAATCCCGTTCTGACCGTTGGGGACCAGATCGCCGAAACGGTCCGCGTCCACCACGGGGTTTCCCGGAAAGATGCCCGCACCCGCGCAGTGTCCCTGCTTGCCGAGATGCTGGTTCCTGATCCGGCAGGGAAGGCGAATAGTTACCCCCACCAATTGAGCGGTGGCATGAGGCAGCGTGTGCTTCTGGCGGCGGCCATGGCCTGCGACCCTGCTCTTCTGATCGCCGATGAACCCACCACCGCGCTGGATGTCACTGTCCAGCGGGAGATCCTGGCCTTGATCAGGCAAATCCGCCGGGACAGGGACATGGCACTGCTTTTCATCACCCACGATGTGGAACTGGTGCCGTTGGTGGCGACACGGCGGGCGGAGATGTCCGCCGGCCGGATTGTCGAAGTGGTGGATCTGGACCGGGAAACAACCTCGAATACGGCCTGCGGTTCAGCGATCACCAACCAGATTGAAGAGGGCTCCATCCCTCATCGGAACCAGGAAGTTCCGGTGATGAAGGCCAGGAATCTCGTCGCCGGCTATGGTATCGCCCGAGAAGGGAAAGATCCGCACGCGGGGCGGGTTTCCGCTCCGGTGGATGGGGTCGATGTCGAACTGTTTCCCGGGCGGGCCCTCGGACTGGCCGGTGAATCGGGCTGCGGCAAGACAACCCTGGGCCGGGCCCTGTCCCGTCATCTGATTCCGGTCGATGGTTCCCTCGAGTTGGAGGGGGAGGATTTCCTGTCCACCCGGGGGAATCTGCTCCGGCATCGGCGGCGGCGTGTCCAGATGCTGTTCCAGGATCCGGCTGGATCCCTCAATCCCCGCCAGGTGATAGGCCGCGTCCTGTCCGAAGCGGCGGAAAACAACGATCCGGCCTTTACCACCGAACTGCTGGCTGAGGTGGGGCTGTCCGGGGATCTGGCAAGCCGATACCCACATGAACTTTCCGGTGGTCAACGTCAGAGAGTGGCTCTGGCCCGCTGCCTGGCGACCGATCCCCGGGTGCTGATCGCCGACGAGCCGACCAGCGCCCTGGACAGGGAGTCGCGGGACCGGATTCTTTCGGTGCTGGGGCGGACCATGGAACGACGTGGGCTGGCGTTGTTGCTCATCTCCCATGATTTCGCGGTGCTCCATGCGATTTGTGATCGGGTAGCCGTAATGTTCAGGGGGGTGATAGTGGAATCCTATCGGGTCCAGGATCGGGACC